>DATBGF010000065.1:0-2666 GCA_036558145.1 Acidimicrobiales bacterium | reverse complement strand
GATCTACGGTGGCTCGAACTTCCGCTGGGAAATACGACGGAGAGGGGCCACTGGGGGTCCTCTCCGACCACTCAACGTTGCGAAATCATTGCGATCGTGACAGACTCCTTGCACCAACCGCATAGGACGGCACGCGCTGGGGCGCCCCTGGTTGCACTCCCTCTCGAAGCCCAAGGCCCATACGCGCGCGCCGGAAGGAGACCGCCTTCGATGGCACAGCGGACAGACCACCCTCCCAGTACCGAGGACTCGGCTAGCCGAGCCGCGGTGCGCAGGGCCGTGATCGGCGGCGCCGCCGGTCTCGCCTTGCTCGTCGGCCCCGTGATCCTGGCCAACGCCGTCGTTCCCGACGGCGGGTCGGACACGGTCGAAGCGGCTGCCGAGTCGCCCTCGTCTCTCGTCGCCCTGCGGCACAACGCGTCGGTGGCCGATCTGGCCAAGGCCAACGCCGGGTTGTCGTTGCGGACGACCACCACGCCCCCGCCGCCCCCGCCGACGGAGCCGCCGCCTCCCCCCACGGAGCCGCCGACGACCGATCCGCCGACGACCGATCCGCCGGAAACGGACCCGCCCAACACCGAGGAGGCACCGCCGGACAGCGGCGGTGGCATCGGTGACCCCAACAGCTATGCCACCTGGGATGCCCTCGCCCAGTGCGAGGCCGGTGGCAACTGGTCGATCAACACGGGCAACGGTTACTACGGCGGCTTGCAGTTCTCGCTGGGGTCCTGGCAGAGCGTCGGTGGTACCGGCCTGCCGAGCGATGCCTCTCGTGAGACGCAGATCCTGATGGGCCAGCGGCTCCAGGCCCGCTCGGGCTGGGGCTCGTGGCCCGCCTGCAGCCGGCGGCTGGGCCTGCTCTGATCCACTGAACCACTGCTGGGCCTAGCCCGGCAGCACCACCACCGACACCAGCCCGAGGGCGGCGCCGCCGAGGCGCCGCCCTCGCTGGTTCAGCCCGGAGGAGCGGGGCCGCGGGCGCCGCCTCGGGCGTTCAGGACGGAGGAGGGGGCCGCGGGCGGCAGCCGGAGGCCGGGGGCCTCAGTACGACGGCGGGGTCGGGGCGTGGCAGACGAACAGGCCGGTGTCCTTGCTGACCTGGAGCCGCCCGCCCTCGGCGTCGAAACGGGCCCGCACCGCCTCGACCACCTGGCTGTGCTGGGCCGCGTCTGCGTCCTCGACCGGCGGGGTCGACGCCAGGTACGCGAGGACGTCGTCGGGGTCACGGCAGTCGAGGCAGTCGTCGTACGGGCGCCAGTCGACCCGGCCGAAGCGGTAAGGCAACAGCCGGGCGCCGGAGCGGGCGCCGAACGACGTGTCGGTGAGGGCGTTGCTCCAGCCGTCGCCGAACACCTCCCGCCGGATCTGGTGCAGCTCGGCGAGATGCCCGTCGCCGACGCAGGCGACCACGGCCACGCCGTCCGGGTGCAGCACCCGGGCCATCTCGCCCACAGCGCGCCCTGCGTCGGGTACGTGGTGCAGCACGTAGTTGGCCACGACCACGTCGAACGCCGCGTCGCGGAACGGCAGCTCCTGGACGTCGGCCACCCGGCCCACGGTCTGGCGGTAGCGGCCGAGCGAGCCGACCCGGTCGAGCGCCTCGGTGACCATGCCCGGGAACAGGTCGGTGAGGGTCAGCTCCAGGTCGATCGGCAGCCGGGCGGAGGCTTCGGCCCACATCCACCCCGCGCCGCAGCCGACCTCCAGCACCCGGGCGCCGTCGGGCCACGCCACCTGGGTGGCGAGCCACGGGAACCAGGCCATGGCGGCCGTTCCGTACTTCACATGGAGGCGGGCGCGGGCCGCGAGACGTGAGCTGTCGCGGTACTGGACATCGCGTAGGTAGGCCTGGCCGCCACCGGCGACCCCGTTGTCGCGTCCCCCCATCGGGAACGGAACGGTACTCCGTCCGGCGATCAGTAGCGCAGACCGGGCGCCCGGGTGCCGAAGACATCCGTGGCCAGCACGGTGCCCAGCGTGGTCGCGTCCCAGCGCTTCCCGCCGTTGGAGACGCTGGGACCGTCGGTCCAGCCCCGCATCCACACGATGCGATCGCCCACCGCCCGGATCACCTGGCCGGTCACGTGCTGGGCCTCGTCGGACGCCAGCCAGGCCACCAGGGGCGAGGAGGTGGCCGGGTCCATCGGGTTGTACTCGTCCTCGCCGAGCTCGTCGGGCTCGATCACCGCCGGGGCACCGGGCATCGTGGCCGTGATGCGGGTGGCGCCCGCCGGACCGACGGCGTTGACCGTCACGCCCAGCCGGTAGAGCTCCAGGCTCAGGGTCTGGGTCAGGCCGGCGATGGCGGCCTTGGCCGTGGCGTAGTTGGTCTGGCCGAAGTTGCCGACCAGCCCGGCGCCCGACGTCGTGTTGATCACCCGGCCGGTGAGGGTCTCCCCCGCCTTCGACCGGTCCCGCCAGTGCTTGGCCGCCCAGTGGCACGGCTCCCACGTGCCCTTCACGTGCACGCGCAGCACCGCCTCGAAGTCGACGTCGCTCATGTTCCAGATGGCGCCGTCGCGCACGATGCCGGCGTTGGTGACGAGGATGTCGAGGCGACCCCAGGTGTCGACCGCCTGGGCGACCATCCGCCCGGCCCCCTCGTGGTCGGCGACGTTCTCGTAGTTGGCGACGGCCTCGCCGCCGCGCTTCTCGATGATCTCGAC
>DATBGF010000064.1:0-6531 GCA_036558145.1 Acidimicrobiales bacterium | reverse complement strand
GTTCCAGGGCGAGACCATCATCTACGCGCAGATGGCGGAGCGGGCCGCGGCGCTGGCCGCCGGCCTGGCCGAGCGGGGTGTGTCTCGCGGCGACGTCGTGGCGCTCCTGTCGTACAACTGCCCGGAGTTCCTGGAGACGGTCTTCGCCGCCAACCACCTCGGCGCCATCGCCATGCCGATCAACTGGCGCCTCGCCGCGCCCGAGGTGCGCTACATCCTCGACCACTCCGGCGCTCGGGCCCTGGTGTGCGACGAGGCCCTGTTCGGCCTCGGCCGGGAGGCGACCAAGGGGCTGGAGGCCACGCTCGTCCGGGCGTGCATCGCGCCGAGCGCCGGGGAGGGCTGGGTCGCCCTCGCCGACCTGCGCCGCGACGCCGGCCGCACCGAGCCGGTCCCCGCCGCGGCGGACGACATCCACCGGCTGATGTACACGTCGGGCACGACGGGGCGCCCCAAGGGCGTGATGCTCAGCCACGCCAACCTGGCCTGGAAGAACATGGCCCACCTGGTCGAGTTCGGCTTCACCCGCGAGGACCTGGGCCTGGCCTGCGGACCGCTGTACCACGTCGGCGCCCTCGACCTCACCACGACGACGCTGATCGCCGCGGGGGCGACGGTCATCATCCACCGGGCCTTCGACGCCGCCGAGGTCGTCGACGAGCTGGAGCGCTCGCGGGTCACCACCGTGTGGCTGGCGCCGGCCATGGTCAACGCCATCATGGCCCTGCCCGATGTCGAGCAGCGCGACCTGTCGTCGGTGCGGGTGATCATCAACGGGGGCGAGAAGATGCCGATCCCGCTCATCGAGCGGATCCAGCGCACGTTCCCGTCGGCCTGGTTCGCCGACGCCTACGGCCTCACCGAGACCGTCTCGGGCGACACGTTCCTCGACCGCGCCAGCATCGTCACCAAGCTCGGCAGCGTCGGCCGGCCCTGCCTCTACCTGGAGCTCGACGTCTGGGACAAGGAGGGGCGCTCGGTGGCGCCCCACGAGCGGGGCGAGATCGTGCTGCGGGGCCCCAAGGTGTTCCAGGGCTACTGGAAGGACCCGGACGCCACCGCCACCGCGTTCGCGGGCGGCTGGTTCCACACCGGCGACATCGGCGTGCGCGACGAGGACGGCTACCTCTGGATCGTCGACCGCCTCAAGGACATGATCGTCTCGGGCGGCGAGAACATCGCCGGCTCCGAGGTCGAGCGCGTGCTCTACGAGCACGAGGCAGTGCTGGAGGCGGCCGTGGTGGCCCGGCCCGACGAGCGCTGGGGCGAGGTCCCGGTGGCGTTCGTGGTCCTGCGGCCCGACGCCGAGGTCACCCCCGACGCCCTCCTCGACCACTGCCGCAGCCAGCTAGCCCGGTTCAAGGTGCCGCGCGAGATCACGTTCCTCGACGCCCTGCCCCGCAACCCGTCCGGCAAGGTCCTCAAGCGCGAGCTGCGCGCCGGGTAGTCACGTGAGCCGGCGTTGGCGGCGGGGCCAGTAGATGGCGGTGTGGCGGACCTGCGCCGCCACCCGGCCCTCGGCGAGCACGCCGACGTCGAGCTCGACGAAGCGGTGGCCCTTGTGCTCCCACTCGCGGGTGACCGTGGCGCGGGTGTCGACCGTGTCGTCGTCGGCCACGGCGGCGTGGTGCTGCACCACGGACTCGACGTGGATCCACGGTCCGAGCTGGACGTTGCGCGACAGCACGTAGTTGGCGTCGCGCAGCAGCCAGCCCGGGTGGGCCACCCGGCGGTCGGCGTACAGCGGCAGCGTCTCGCGCACGTCGGCCAGGTACTCCCCCGCCCGGTCGGCCACGAACCGGTGCCCGTCCAGCGCCAGCGCGGTCCCCGGCACCAGGGCCTCGGGGGACGCCGGTGGCGGCGTGGTCGCGGGCTCGGCCGCCGGCCAGCGCTCCTCCGGCGGCGGCGTGGCCTCGGCCGGCAGCCCGGCCTCGCCCAGCGCGCAGATCCCTCCCGCCGCGTTGCGGACCTCCAGGCCCACCGTGAGCCCGCCCCCGGCGCCGGCCACCGGCTCGCCGGGGACGACCGCGATCTCGTCGCCGTCGTACACCGGGGTCACGAAGCGGGCCCGCATCGTGCCCCGGGACAGCCAGTCGATGCCCCAGGCCTCGGCCGGGACGTGGGTCATGTAGGCGTAGACGTCCACGCCGGGCACGAGCCCGCCCCCGAAGCCGTACTCGCGGGCCACGGTGTCGTCGTGGATCCGGTTGGTCGACGCCGTGGCCGTGTTGTGCGCCCGCAGGCGGTACTCCCGCATCGGGGCAGTCTGGCACCCGGGCTCAGCGGGCTCCCGGCCGGGCCGCGACCGGCGTGGCCCAGCCCGCGGCGTTGCGCAGCAGGATCTCCGTCGCCGGCTCCGCCGGGGCGCCCAGCTCGTCCAGCATGCCCGTGAGCCGGTCGACCGCCGCGGCGGTGGCCGACCGGTCGCCCGCCTGCATGTGGGCCGCCACGGCCAGGCGGTGGGCCCGCTCGCCGTAGGGGTCGGCCGCCAGCACCCGCTCGGCCAGTGTGGCCGCCGTGGCCGCGGCCCCGCCGACCAGCTCCAGCTCGCCCAGCGTGAGCGCGGCCTCCGCCAGGCGGGTCTCCAGGTGGCGGGAGACGTGGTCGAGCTCGGCCACCCGATCGAGGTCGGGCAGCGCCCGTCCCTGCCACCGCGCCGCGGCGGCCCGCAGGTGGTCGATCCGGCCGGTGGCGTCGCCCGTGCGCCTGGCGGCCTCGGCCCGGGCCAGGTGATCCTCCGCCTCCCACAGATCGACCTCCAGTCCGGGGACCTCGGCCAGCTGGAGCATCTGGGTGTCGCCCCGCACGAAGTACGGCGACGAGCCCTGCTCCCGGTCCGGCTCCAGCACCCGCTGCAGGTGGCGCAGCGTCACCCGCAGGTTGGCCCGGCCCCGGCTCGGGTCCAGGTCGGGCCACAGCACGTCCACCACCCGGTCCCGACTGACGGTCCGCTCCGCCACGAGCAGGCTCAACAGCTCCCGCACCCGGGTGCGGTGGATCTCGGGGGCGTCGACGGCGCGCCCGTCGTGGCGGACCTCCAGCGGCCCCAGGACCCGGATGCTCGCCACGGCCGCGGGCCGGGCGGGCAGCGCCCGGAGGACCGTCGCCGCGCCGCGGCGCACGGGCGGCTCGGGGCCGTCGAGCCACCGGCTCACCTCGTCGATCACGCCCTCGCCGAACAGGTCGACCAGCGCGCCGGCGAGGTCGGCGCCCCAGGGCTGGCGGGCGGCCGCGGCGCGGCAGGCCAGCTCGACCGACCAGGGCAGCGGCAGCGCCGCCGCCAGCGCGGGCAGGGCCATGTCGGGGCGAGCGGCCACCCGGCCGGCCCGGGCGTCGACCAGCAGGCGGGCGGCGGCACGCGCCCGCCGCTGGGACGGCCCGAGGTCGGCGGCGTCCCAGTCCCGCCGCAGGTCGGGCGAGCAGGCGTAGGGGACGGCCAGGGTCCGGTGCAGGAACGTGTCCGTCACCCGGTCCCGGGGCCCGCAGGCGAGGAAGGCCACGATCTCGGCCTCGGCCCGGCGGTCGTCGTGGTCCATCACCGCGCCACAGGCCCGGGCCACGGCCACGACCGCCCCGTCCGGTCCGGGCCCGCCGGCGAAGGGCGAGGTGGACAGCTCGGCGAGGGCGTCGTGGACCAGGCTCGCCTGCCCGGCCGAGGCCGCCAGCACCGCGGTCAGCGCGGCCCGCTCGAAGCGGTCGCGGTCGCTGAGCGGGACGGAGAGGGCCGCCATCGCCTCGGCGGCCACGGCCATCAACCCGGACGGGTCGCCGTCCAGCCAGCGGGCCACCCCCTCCATCTCCCGCGGCGCGGCCATGCCGCGCATCGGGTCGCGCTCCGCCACCAGGGCCGCCGCGTCCGCAGCCCGCCCGGCCAGCAGCAGCAGGTGCCAGTGGAAGCGGGTGACCGCCCCCGGGATGTCGGTGGGCGCCAGCCCCGGGATCGGCCGGGCCAGCAGCGTCACGGCCCGGTCGATGTCGCCCTCGAAGCGGGCCGCGGCGGCGTCCACCGCGGCGACGAGCAGGTCGAGGACGGGCTCGCCGGCCTCCTCGGCCAGGCCCCGGGCTCGGACGGCCATCGTGAGCAGGTGCCCGAAGTCGTCCCGGGCGTTGGCGGCCAGCGCCGCCAGGGCGATCACGACGCCTTCGCCCACGCGGTCACCGGCCGCGCTGAAGCGGTCGGCCACGGCGTCGAGCCGTGCCGGCGGCGGTTCCGACGCCACGCGGGTGTGGGCCAGCGCGCAGTCGAGCAGCTCGGTCGCCGGTGAGACCTCGCCGCCGGGGCGGGGCGGGCGCCGGGCGGCCAGCCAGGCCTCGGCCACGTCGACCGGCAGGCTGCCGAGGGTGGTCCGGACCAGCTCGATCGTGGCCCGGTCGAGCGCCTCGTCGTCGCCCAGGCGCAGGGCGATGGCCCCGGTGGCGATCGGGTCCCCACGGGCCGCCACGGTGGCGATCACCCGCTGGGACATGGCGGCGACGTCGAAGGCGGTCCCCAGTGCCTCCAGGTAGGGGGACCAGAGGTCGTGCGCCACCATCCGCTCGCCCACCCGGTGCACGAGGGGGACCCGGGCCAGGAAGCCGTCGTGGTCGAAGGGCCGCTCGATGACCGCCTCGACCTCCTCGAGCGTCGACGGGCCGAGCAGGCAGAGCGCCAGCAGGGCGCCGCGGTCCCCCGGCTCGAGGGCGCGGATGACCTCCTCCCACAGGTACTCGTCGACCGACCGCCGGGGCGACACCAGCGCCAGGCGCACCAGGGCGGGCCAGCCGGCCAGGTCGAGGCCCGGCACGGAGGCGCCGACGTTGCCGGCCAGCGCCACGATCTCGGCGTCGTCGAAGCGCAGGAGCTCGGCGTCGATCTCGACGATGTCCCCGGCGGCCCGGTAGCGGGTCAGGGCCAGTCCCGGCAGCCGGCGCCCGCACAGCACGAGGTGGAGGTTGGCGGGTGCCCGCCGCAACAGCTCGTCGATCAGCGTGACGGCGTTGTCGGGCAGGAGCTCGACGTCGTCGAGCACGAGCGAGACGTGGAGCGGGGCGCAGTCGGTGACGACGCCGAACAGCCGGGCCAGGGGCTGCCCCTGTCCCGGAGCGGTGCCGAACGCGGCCTCGACCGCGGCCGCCAGGCGCTCCGGGCTCTCGCACCCGGACCGGCACGACAGCCAGCCCTCGATCCCCCGGGGCCGGGCCCGGTTGGCCCGCAGGGCCTGGCCCAGGGCGACGGACTTGCCGAACCCGGCGCCGGCCACGACCGTGGTGACGGTCCGGTCCCACCGGGCGTCGAGCCGGCCGAGCACGCCGGAGCGCACGACGGCGTGGGCGACGTTGGGCGGTGAGTCACTGGGCGCCATGGGTCTCCTCGCTACGCACAGGATCGCACGCAACCACCCCGCCGCGACGCCAGCGTCACCGCCCGGGTAGCGATTCGTTCACGGCGGCGGCAGACGCTCGCGGCATGGAACATCCCCTGGCAGGCAGGGCCGGGGCGGACGTGCTCGTCCGACCGGTGGAGGAGTGCCCGATCCCCTGGGACGAGGTCGTCGGCGACGACGAGCCCGCCCAGATCCGCGGCGGCAGCTGGGTGCCCTATGTGAACCTCGACAACGCGGCCACCACGCCCGCGCTGCGGGCGGTCACGGACGCGGTGGCGGCGTTCCTGCCGCTGTACTCCAGCGTGCACCGGGGCACGGGCTACAAGTCCCGGGCCAGCACCGCGGCCTACGAGCGGGCCCGCCGGGTGGTCGGCGACTTCGTGGGCGCGGACCCCGAGCGTGACGCCGTCGTGTTCGGGCGGCACACGACCGACGCGGTCAACACGCTGGCGGGGTCCCTGGCGCTGGCACCCGACGCGATCGTGCTCACGACGAAGCTGGAGCACCACTCCAACGACCTGCCGTGGCGGGCCCGGGCCCGGGGCCGGGTGGTGGCCGTGGCCGCCCGCCCGGACGGCACGCTGGACACCGACGACCTCGACCGCCTGCTGGCCCGCTACGCCGGGCGGCTGGCGCTGCTGGCCGTCACGGGCGCCTCCAACGTGACCGGCGTGGTCCCGCCGATCCACGACCTGGCGGCCCGGGTCCACGCCGCCGGCGGGCGCATCCTGGTCGACGCCGCCCAGCTCGCGGCCCACCGCCCGATCGACATGCGGGCCCACGACGACCCCGGGCACCTCGACTTCGTCGCCCTGTCGGGCCACAAGGCCTACGCCCCGTTCGGCACCGGGGCCCTGATCGGCCGGCGCGACGCGTTCCTGGGACGGCCCCACCTGCCGGGCGGCGGCACCGTCCGGGCGGTCACGGCCGACGACGTGGTCTGGGCCGACCTACCGGACCGCGAGGAGGGCGGCAGCCCCAACGTCGTGGGCGCGGTGGCCTTGGCCGCGGCCGTCACCCGCCTCGCCGACGCCGGTCTCGACCGCATCGCCCTCCACGACCAGGCGCTCGCCGCCTACTCCCAGGACCGCCTGGGCCGCATCCCCGGTGTCCGCCTCTACGGCCCGGTCGGAGACGACGCCGTGGCGTCCAAGGTCGGCGTGGTCCC
>DATBGF010000063.1:0-2882 GCA_036558145.1 Acidimicrobiales bacterium | reverse complement strand
GCAGCCGCTGCAGCGTCGAGGCGATGGTGAACTCCCGCAGGGGCTCGGCGAGCGCGCCGCCGCGGATGCGCAGGCCCTCGGCGCCGGTGGACAGGTCGCCCGACACCGGGTTGACCCCGGACTGCAGCCCCGACACCTCCTGGACCAGGACGCCGTCCTCGACCCCGGCGACCAGCGTGGCTGCGTCCACGGTGCCCGGGGCCAGCGAGACCGCCCGGCACCCGGCCGTAGGGGTCGACTTGAACCCGGCACGCACGGCCGAGCCGGTGGAGGCCGTGCCCAGGCGGCGGGCGGTCCACGTGGACTGCACGAAGCCGCTCAGCACGCCCGCCTCGATCAGGGGGACCCGCCGGGTGGCCAGGCCCTCGTCGTCGACGGGCGTGGCGCCGAGCGATCGGGGGTCGGTCGGGTCCTCCACCAGGCTGATCAGCGGCGACGCCACCTGCTCGCCCACCCGGCCGGCGAAGAGCGAGCGGGCCTTGATGACCTCCTCGGCGCCGAGCGTCCCGGCCACGATGCCGAGCAGCTGGGCCGTGACCCAGGGGTCGAGCACGATCGTGAGCCGGCCCGACGGCGGCTTGGTCGCGCCCAGCATGCGCAGGGCACGGGACACGGCGTCCCCGGCGGCGGCCTCCACGTCGAGCTCGTCGAACGAGCGGCCGAGCGAGAACCCGAAGCCGGTCTGGGTCTCGTCGCCATCGGCCGCGAGCGAGTAGGCCACGAGCTCGCAGATCGTCTCCCGGGACGAGCGCCGGATGCCCGTGGTCGTCGCCACGGCCGACTCCTCCAGCGAGTCGCCGTAGTCGCACGATTCGACGCCGGCGATGCGGGGATCGGCGCCGAGCACCGCCCGCTCCAGCTCGACCGCCAGCGCCACCTTGTCGTCGGTCGGGACCTGGGCCAGCGACGGCCGCCACAGGTCCAGCGCCTCCGGCTCGACGCCGTCGGGGACCGCCAGGCCCGCAGCCTCGTCGGGCTCGCCGAAGGCGGCGTTGTCCCGGGCCTCGGCCACAGTCTCGGCGAGTGCGGTGGGGTCGAACGTGCCGCAGTAGGCGAAGCCCTGCCGGCCGTCGCGCACGATCCGGACGCCGACGCCGAGCGACTCCGCCACCGACAGCTGCTCGACCTCGCCCTGGTAGACCCGGACCGACGTGTCGCCCGACCGGGCCACGTAGGCCTCCAGCTCCTCGCCGCCCTCGGCCATCGCCACCAGGCGATCGGCCAGCGCGAGCAGGTCACCCCGCTCGCCCGCAGCAACCGAAGTCATGCGTCCACCTCGCCACCCTCGGTGATCGCGCCCAGGCGGCCAGCCACCTCGACCAGATCGCCCCGGCCACCGAAGCCATATGCGGCCCGATCGCCCACGCCAGCCGAGGCCCGATCGCCCCCGCCAGCCGAGACCGCGCCACCGAAACCAGCCGAGGCCCGGTAGCCAGCCAGAACCACGCCCCCGCCAGCCGAGACCGCGCCACCGAAACCAGCCGAGGCCCGGTAGCCAGCCAGAACCGAGGCCCGATCGGCGAAGCTGCCCACACCGCCCGCGCTGGGCAAGGTCCTGCTGTGCGGGCCGGCCGGCGTCCGGGCGCCCGCACCGGAAGGGGTCATGTGGCGGTGCCGCCGACCGTCAGCGCCGTGACCCGCAGGGTCGGGACGCCGTCGCCCACCGGGACGCCCTGGCCGTCCTTGCCGCACGTGCCGGGGTGGCCCATCGCGAAGTCGTTGCCGACCGCGTCGATGTCGCGCAGCACCTTCGGCCCGTTGCCGATGAGGTTGCCCTCCCGCAGCGGCTCGGTGATCTTGCCGTCCTCGATCAGGTAGGCCTCGGTCATCCCGAACACGAAGTCGCCCGTGGCCGTGTTGACCTGGCCGCCGCCGAGCGACGCCACGTACACGCCGTGGTCGGTCGTGGCCAGGATGTCCGCCGGGTCGCCGTCGCCGCCCAGCAGGTAGGTGTTCGTCATCCGCACCATGGGCAGGTGCTGGTAGCTCTGGCGCCGGCCGTTGCCGCTGCGGGCCCGCCCGTCCTTGCGGCAGCGCAGCATGTCCCACATGTAGTCGGTCAGCACGCCGTCCTCGATGAGCACGTTGCGCTGCGCCGGGGTGCCCTCGTCGTCGATGGCGTAGCAGCCCCACTCCTCGGCCATCGTGCCGTCGTCGACCAGCGTGACCAGCGGCGATGCCACCTGCTGGCCCAGCTTGTCCCGGAAGACCGAGGCGCCCTTGTCGACCAGGTCCTTCTCCAGGCCGTGGCCGCAGGCCTCGTGGAACAGCACGCCGCCGCCCCCGGGGCCGATGACCACGGGCAGGGTGCCGGACGGGGCCGGCCGGGCGGCCAGCTTGGTGAGGGCCCGCTCGGCCGCGGTGCGGGCGATCGACTCCACCTCGTAGCGGTCGAACAGCTCGAAGCCGACCGTGCGCCCCACCGACTCGTAGCCGGTCTGCATGCCGGTGTCGCCCGACGCCACCGCCGACACGACGAACAGCGTGCGCACCTGGTCGTCGGCCGCCAGCAGGCCCTCGCTGTTGGCCACCAGGATCTGGCGGCGGGAGTCGCCGTAGCGGGCCCGCACCTGGCGGATCGACGCGCCCGTCGAGCGGGCGGCGCCGTCGGCCCGGCGCAGCAGGTCGACCTTGGCCCCCTTGGACACGGTCTCGGGCAGGATCGCCACGTCGTTCGGTCGCGGCGCCGAGGTGCGGGTCAGCGCCACCTCGCGCACGCCGCCCCCACCGGAGCGGGCCGCGGCCGCCGCGGCCTCGGCCGCGGTACGCAGGCCGTCCTCGCTGAGGTCGGCGGTGTGGGCGAAGCCCGTCGTCTCCCCCACCACGACGCGGATGCCGGCGCCGCGGTCGCGGCCCGAGGACAGCTCCTCGACCCGGCCGTC
>DATBGF010000062.1:0-14502 GCA_036558145.1 Acidimicrobiales bacterium | reverse complement strand
CGGGCTTGCTACTAAGCAGCGGGTCGTGTGATCGTCACATCCGACCAGGGCCCCGGGCCTGGGCCGCGAACGGAGCAGTCGGTGGGCGACGGAGCAGCGGGTCCCCACGTGCGCCGAGCACGCTCCTCGCGGGTCATTGCCCGTGGGGACCCGGCTCTTGCTCAGAAGCGCGGCCCGTTGGCTACGCAGATCGCCCAACCATTCCAGCGTCCGCGGGCATCAGGATGGTTGTAGGTCTGGCACCAGAAGTTGTCGCCATTCTTGACTTTGATGGTGAGGGACCTCCCGCTGTCCCAGATGCGCCAGTCGGCCGCCCTCCCGTTCCAGAGGGGATCGCCGGGACCGGCCCAGGAGTAGTTGGGGACCGGTTGCCAGCTGCCGAAGCCGCAACCGCTGCATCCCGTCCAGCGGTGCCACACGCTGTGGTCGGTGGCGATGACGAACTCGTGGGCCCGTCCGTCGTAGGTGAACTTGGCGGCGTCGTACCCGGTCCCGCACAGGCGGGTGATCCCGTCGATGTTGCAGGTCCCGGCATCGGCCCGGGCGGGCGCGAGGCTCCAGAACAATCCGGCGACGAGCGCCAGGACGAGCAGCATCGCCGGCCTCGGCCGGCCGACCCGTCTCTCGACCACACGCTCCGATGATCTCTCGATCATGTAAATGCTCTCCGATCAATGAGTGAAATGGGTGCTCGGGGAGCCGATTGTCGGGGACGGACTGCTAGCCGCCTGCTAGCTGACGGTGACCGCGCCGGGGCGCGGTTTCAGAGGCGCCGGAGGTCACTACTCTCCGGTCGTGGCCGCCCGCGGGTAAACGCCCGGGCCGCCGGGCGGTGTGGAGGAGCGCATGCGGCGTGCGGACCCGGCCACCCGGGACTTCGACAGGTTCTTCGCGGAGGAGTTCCCCGCGATCGCGCGGGCGGCGTGGTTCGTCGTCCTGGACACCGAGGTGGCCAAGGAGATCGCCCAGGAGGCGTTCTGCCGGGCGCTCCAGCGCTGGGACCGGATCAAGCACTACGACCGCCCGGGCGCGTGGGTCCGGACCGTGGCCATCCGGCTCGCCGTGCGCAGCCGGGACCGGCGCCGCCGCGAGCGGTCGGTGGTCGAGTCCGGCATCGCGGGCCACGGCGTCGAGCTCGACCCCCCGGAGGTGGACAGCATCGTGCTGGAGGCGGCGCTGCGGGACCTGCCCAGGCAGCAGCGGGCCGCGCTCGTGCTGCGCTATCTCTGTGACCTCGACGTCGGGGAGCTCGCGGGCGTGATCGGCTGCAAGCCGTCGACCGCCCGGGTCCACCTCCACCGGGGTCGCACCGCCCTCGCCGAGATCATCGGAGTCCCTGATGACGTCGCTGGATGACCGGCTGCGCGACCTGATCCGCTCCGGAGGCCCGGACACCGAGCGCCTGCAGGGCGATGTGACCGAGGTCCGGGCCCTGACCCGGCGCCGGGCCCGCCGCAGGCGAGCGGTGGCCGGCGCCCTCGGGTCGGTGGTGGTCGTCCTCGGCGTGGCCGGCGTCGTGTGGGCCGGCGCGGGCCGCGGCCCGAACGTCGTCAGCGACGACACCACGCTGCCGCAGGCGCCGCCCAGCACCGTGCCCACGACCGTGGCGCCGCCGCGGCCGTCGATCCGAGATGTCGACTTCGGTGAGCTGACCTACGACTCGGTGTGCGACGGACGGTCGGCGACGCTGACCGGAGGCATCGCAACGCTGCCCGACACCGACGAGTCGCGCTACGACGTCACCCTGGGAGCCGTCGGCTACGCCGATGCCGACGGAGACGGCGAGGAGGACGCCCTCGTGTCGCTGCAGTGCACCTTCATCGGCGCGGAGACGGACAGCACCCTCCAGCTCCGCGTGTACGGCATCGGCGCCGGCGGCGGGGCCGAGCTGATCGGGTCGCCCAAGGACCTCGAGCACGACGCGAACTCCTCCATCGAGGGCATGACGGCCACGGTCATCCTCGACCGGCCCGGCGAAGGCGACCCGATCTGCTGCTCCGACCGGTTCCGTGAGGTCTGGCGCTTCGACGGGAGCGGCTTCGTGCTGGACAGCTCGACGCAGGTCCCCCAGCCCGGTGCGAGCTGACCGGCGGCGGTAAGCGGACCGCGGCCCGGTGGGTGTGGATGCTCACATCCCCCGACCAAGGAGCACCCATGCACCTTCTCTCCCGGGCCGCGGCGGGCGTCACGCTCGCGGCCTGCGCTCTCGGCGGCACGCTGGCACCCGCGGGTGCCGCCCCCCACCTGGCACAGGACGACCGGCTCCCCGCCGCGGTCACGGTGCCGACGCCCGACTACGAGTTCGAGCTGGTCCTCCACCGCCGCCCCGAGACGCCCGACGTGGTCGTGGCGTACGTGCGGCGCACCGACGACGTCGGCCGCGGCTTCGAGGACGTGCCCGACAGCCACGGCTTCGTCCAGTCGTCCAGCTGGAACGCTCGCCGGGGCACGCGCTGCCTCACCAGCGGCGGAGGCGCCTTCTCGTTCGAGGACTCGCCCGGCCATGCGTTCACCTACGGCCTCGCCGGGCGCTCCGTGCGGCGGGTGGTCGTGGTGCTCACCGACGGATCGCAGGCCGGCGCCGAGACCACGGGCGTCGTCGCCGGCCGGTTCCGGGGCTGGATGGTCGAGCGTCCACCCGGAACGGTCGCCCGCGTCGACGGCTACGACCGGCACGGGCGGCTCGTGGCCTCCGAGGTGCCGGACTTCCCGGACTTCACCGACTTCGGGCAGTCGGACGGCTGCGTGCCGTTCGCGTTCCCCTAGTGACACGGCCGGCGGCCGGCCCTAGCGTCGGCCGCCGTGGCGCGGACCGGGCCGGCAGGCGAGGTGTGACTCGGTGGACTGGGGCGGCTGGGCGATCTTCGGGCTCATCGCCACCGCGGCGCTGACCGCGATCATGACCGGCGCCCAGCTCGCCGGGCGCACCCGCCTCGACCTGCCGCTCATGCTCGGCACCATCGTGATCCGCGACCCGGACCGGGCCCGGGTCGCCGGGTTCTTCATCCACCTGGTGAACGGGTGGGGCTTCGCGCTCGGCTACGCCGCGGTGTTCGCCGCCACCGGCGAGGCGACGTGGTGGGCCGGCGCGCTGCTCGGGGCGTTGCACGGCGCGGTGGCGCTGCTGGTGATCGTCCCGCTGCTGCCCGGCATCCATCCCCACATGGCGTCCGAGCGGGCCGGGCTGTCGCACGGCGCGGCGCTCGAGCCGCCCGGCCTGGCCGGGGTGAACTACGGCCGGGAGACGCCGGCCGTGACCCTGCTCGCTCACGTGGCGTTCGGCATCGCGCTGGGATTGCTGCTCGACCCGTCGTAGTCGTCCCGGATGGCGAGGGCGGCCTGCACCAGCGTGGCGTGGGTGAACGCCTGCGGGTAGTTGCCGACCTGCTCACCGGAGCCGGGATCGACCTCCTCGGCGAACAGCCCCAGCGGCCCGGGGATGGCGAGGAGGTCCTCCATCAGCCCGGCGGCCGCCTCGACGGAGCCGGTCGCCGCCAGCGCCTGGACCAGCCAGAACGAGCACGGCAGGAACGCGCCCTCGTCGCCCGCGAGCCCGTCGTCGCCCGGCGTGTAGCGGTAGAGCAGCGGCCCGCCGGCGGAGAGCTCGCGCCGCACGGCCTCGACGGTGCCGGTCACGAGCGGCGAGTCCGGGGGCTCCAGGCCGACCAGGGGCAGGACCAGGAGGGCGGCGTCGAGGTCGGTGCGGCCGTAGGCCCGGACGAAGGTGCCCCGCCGGCGGTCGACGCCGTGGGCCAGGACGTCGGCGGCGAGGGCATCCCGCTCCGACAGCCAGCGGGCCCGGACCGAGCGGCGGACGCGATGGCGGTCGGCGATGCGCAGCACCCGGTCGAGCGCCAGCCAGGCCATCAGCTTGGAGTGGACGTAGTGGGCCGGATCGCCGCGGACCTCCCACAGCCCGGCGTCGGGATCGCGCCACCGGTCCGCCACGTGGCCGGCCAGGGCCCTGGCGATCCGCCACGTCTCGCCGTACAGCCGGTGCCCGGCTCGCTCCAGCAGCCACATGGCGTCGAGCACCCAGCCGTAGTTGTCGAGCTGGTGCTGGTCGCGGGCGTCGTTGCCGAACCGGACCGGCCGGCTGCCGGCGTAACCGGGCCAGCCGGCGAGCTCCTGCTCCGCGGGGACCGGGCGGCCGTGCAGGGTGAGCAGCACGGGGAGCCGCGGCCGGTCCAGGCGGCTGGCGTGGAGCAGCCAGTAGAGGAAGGCGCGGGCCTGGCCGTCGAGGCCCGCCCCGAGGAAGGCGCCGATCCCGATGCTGGCGTCGCGCGGCCAGGCGTAGCGGTAGTCCCAGTTCCGGGCGCCGCCGACCTGTTCCGGCAGCGAGGTCGTCGGCGCGGCGACCGGCGCTCCGGACGGCGAGTACGTGAGCAGCCGCAGCGTGATCAGGCTGCGCTCGACGGCCGCCGCGAACGGTCCCGCCAGCTCGACGCCCGCGGACCACCGGCGCCAGCGGGCCTCGTCCGCGACCAGCGCCTGCCAGGCGGCGCCGGGCGTGACGAAGGTGAGCGGGGCGCGCTGGGCGGCGGTGAGCACGACGGTGAGGGGCCGGCCCGCGTCCAGCGTGAACGCCACCGGGTGCCCGGGGCCCACCGCCAGCTCCCGGTCGGCCGCGAACGACAGCGCGAGACCACCGTCGACCAGCACGAGCCCGGCGGGCGACGAGCGGGCCCGCGGCCGGCGCCGTTCGGGTCCGAAGCGCGGGTCGAGCTGGAGCACGCACTCGACGGCCGCGCCCCGGGCCTCGATCCGGCGCACGAGGCAGAAGGTGGGGAGCAACGCGCCCGCCACCTCCGCGACCATGCCCTCGGTCAGGACCAGCTCGCCGCCGTCGGTGCGCCACGTGGTCTCCAGCACCGCCGATCCCGGCCGGTAGCGGCGCCCGACGACCTCGGCGTCCCCGGCGGGACCGAGCGTGAACGCCCCGCCCTCGTCGCCGGCGATCAGGTCGGCGAAGACGGGCTCACCGTCGAAGTGCGGTAGGCACAGCCAGACGAGGCGACCCCGGGTGTCGACCAGCGCCGCCGTGCGGGTGTCGCCCAGCAGCCCGAGGTCGCCGATCGCCGGCGGGCCGGTCACCACCGCTCGACCAGGTGCTCCCGACCGGGCGGCGGCTCGTAGGGCTCGGGCCAGAAGTCCGTGACCTTGGTGATCCGCCCGTCCGCGACCTCGAAGAAGGCGATGGCCAGCGAGTCCTCGTCGCCGAGGCGCCAGCGGAACAGCAGGCTGCCGTCGTGGTCGTCGCCGAGGACCACCCGGGGCTCGATGTGCCAGTCGCCGGGGTACTCGGCGTTGAACTGCACGTAGCGGTCACGGCCCCGGATCCGCTCCCGGGTCTGGGGGAGCTCGTAGACGACGTCGGGGTCGAGCAGCGCGGCGAGGCCGTCCCAGTCCCGCCGCTCCAGCCGGTCGGCGAAGGCGGCCACGAGTGCCTTGGCATCGGTCATGGCCCCATATTTCCTCTCCGTGGCGGCCGGGTCAGCTGGGTACGGTCTGGCCCATGGCGGGGTCGAGCCCCGGGACAGCGTGGCGCTTCCAGCGGGCCGTCGGGCGGATCGAGCCGGCCGTGACGGCGATCCTGGCCGACCACGCCACCGGCTACTGGCAGCGGGGGTGGTCGCGGCGGGAGGTCGCCGACCCGACCGGGACGGAGGGCCCCCGGGTCGTCTGGACCATCGACGGCGAGGTGGTGCTCGAGTTCCGGTTCGCACCGCGCGGGCCGTCGAGCCTCGTCGTCCACGACTTCAGCCTGTTCGATCCGCTGCGTAAGGCCATCCGCACCCGCCATGTCCGCCTCAGGTTCGCCCCGTAACGTCCGGGGCCCGCCGGGCGAGTAGAGGGTGTGATGGGGACGAGGGGGATGGTGCAGGCCGCCCGGCCGGGCGAGTTCGAGGCGTTCTTCGCCCGCGAGCTCGGCTCGCTCGAGGCGATCGCCTACGGGTTGACCGGGCGCTGGGGCCTGGCCGAGGAGCTCGCACAGGAGGCGATGCTCGCGGTCTACCGGCGCTGGGACACCGTGGCCGGCTACGACGACCCCGCGGCCTTCGCCCGGCGGGTCGTCGCCAACAAGGCGGTGTCCGCCTTCCGCCGGATGCTCGCCGAGGCCCGGGCGGTGAACCGGGTGCGGCACCGCCGCCCGCCGCCCCACGCGGTGCTCAGCGACTCCGACGACGCGCTGTGGGCGGCCGTGCGGAAGTTGCCCGCCCGGCAGGCGCAGGCGGTCACGCTGCGCTACGTCGCCGACCTCGACACCCTCGCCATCGCGGCGGCGCTCGACTGCACGGAGGGCAACGTCCGGGTGCTGCTCCACCGGGCGCGCCAGGCGCTGGCCGTGGCCCTCCACCGGGAACAGGAGGACGCGCGATGAGCCTCGACGACGACCTGGCGCGCAGCGGTCGGGCCATCGCATCGACGGCGGCCGCCAGTGGCCCGCCGGGTGCCCGCCGGCTCCGAGCCCGGCGGCGGCGAGCGCGGCTGCTCGCCGGCACGGCCCTGGTGCTGGTCGCCTGCGCCGGCACGGCCGCCGTGCTCCAGGCCCGGGACCAGGGCCGCACCGTGATCGAGCCCAGCGACCAGACGCCGAGCACTCGCATCGAGGCCGGCCACGGCGCGAGCCGGCTGATCACCGCCGAGGGCTCGTCCCTCGGCTCGCTGCCGGCCGTGGCCCCGGACGGCACCGGTGACCCCGTGGTCGGCCAGGTTGCCGGGGAGCTGCTCGACGATCCGGCCGTGGCCGACCGGCTGGCCGCAGCCGGGGTCACCGGCGACCGCGAGGCTCGGGCCGCCCTGCTGGCGGACGCCGGTCTGGTGATCGAGACCACCATCCGCCCCCAGGCGCTCGACGCGGCTCGCGCCTCGGTCGGCGCCGGCACGGCGCTGGTCTCGATCGACCCGTCGACCGGCGAGATCGTGGCTCTGGCCGGACCGGTCGGCACCGCGGAGAGCGAGGCGGGCACGCTGTACCTCCCGTTCGACATGGCCGCCGCCCTCGCCGCCGGGGTCGGGCCAGCCGAGCAGATCCCGGCGCCGGGCAGGTTCACCTCCAGCGCGACCAGCGCCGACGGCCGGCCGTGGGTCGTCTCGAACATCGACCAGCGGGACATGGGCACGGTCACGCTGGCCGAAGCGGTCGCCCAGACGGCCTACACACCGTGGATCGCCCTGTTCGATCAGGGACGCCTCGACCCTGCCGCCGTCGTCGACGTCGCCGAGCAGCTGGGCGTCACGCGCCCACCGCCCAACATGGTGCTACCGGCGTCCCTCATTGGGATCGACAGCGTCAACGCCGTCGATATGGCGGAGGCCTACGCCACCTTCGCCACCGCCGGACGACGTCCTGACGTCCACGTGGTCGGGCGGATCCTCGCGGCGGACGGCACTGTGCTCTACGACGCGGCGTCCCGCCCGGCGATCTCCGGGCCGGCCCTGGATCCGGGCATCGCCGTGCAGGTCCGCAACGCCCTCGAACAGGAGATCTGTTGCGGCTCGGCCGCGGACACCGCCCTCGGCGGGGACGTCGCCCAGTTCGGCCAGATCGGGAGGGTACCAGTCGGCCCCGCATGGTTCGCCGGCTCCACGCCGGATCTGACCACCGTCGTGTGGGGCGGGCTCTCCGCCCAGGTCTGGCACTCCTACATGGAGCAGGCCGCCGGCGCCGCGGGCGCGGGCTTTCCCGGCTGAGGCGGCGGGCGCCACACTGCACGCGATGGTGGTCCGCCTGCTCACGACGATGTCGGCGCGCGACCCGGACGAGGAGCACCGGGTCGCGACGCCGCTGGAGCTGTTCTTCGACCTGACGTTCGTGGTGGCCGTGGCCCAGGCGTCGAGCACGATGCACCACCTGCTGGTCGACGGCCACGCCCGGGACGCGCTGCTGGCGTACCCGATGGTGTTCTTCGCCATCTGGTGGGCGTGGATGAACTTCACCTGGTTCTCGTCGGCCTACGACCCCGACGACGCCGCCTACCGGGTCATGACGTTCGTGCAGATGGGGGGCGTGCTGGTGTTCGCGGCGGGCGTGCCGCGCTTCCTGGCGGACCTCGACCCCGGCGTGGTGGTCGCCGGCTACGTGATCATGCGGGTCGGGGCCATCGGCGAGTGGCTGCGGGCGGCCGCCCAGCACCGCGAGGGGTGCAGCTGCGCGCTCCGCTACGCCGGGGGGATCGCCGCATGCCAGATCGGCTGGCTGGCGCTGCTGGCGGCGCCGGACTCGTGGTGGGTGCCGGGCTGGTGCGTGCTGGCGCTGGCGGAGCTGGCCATCCCGGTGTGGGCCGAGCGGGTGGCGCCGACCAGCTGGCACCCGGGCCACATCGGCGAGCGCTACGGGCTGTTCACCATCATCGTGCTGGGCGAGTCGGTGCTGTCGGCGACGGTGGCCATGCAGACGGCGCTGGACGCCGGGGGCGCGTTCTCCGACCTGGTCACGACGGGCATCGGCGGGTTCCTGATCGTGGCCGGCATGTGGTGGATCTACTTCGACCAGCCGACCGAGCGCCTCCTGGCCCGGGCCCGGGAGGCGTTCTCGGCCCGCCAGGAGCTGCAGTCGTTCCTGTGGGGCTACGGCCACTACTTCGTCTTCGCCGGGGCCGCGGCCGTGGGCGTCGGCCTGGCGGTGGCGGTCGACCAGGCCGTGGGGGAGTCGACCCTCACCGACCGGGAAGCGGCCCTCGTGCTCACCCTGCCGGTGGCGTTGTACCTGGTGACGGTGTGGGTGCTGCACTGGCGCCACAAGACCGCCGGCCCCTACCGCGCCTTCGCCTGCCCGGTGACCGCGGCAGCGATCGTGGCCTCGAGCTGGACCGGGGAGCCGGTGCTGCTCAGCGGCCTCGCACTCGCCGCGCTGGTGGCGGTGTCCCTGGTCGTCCAGCGGGCGGAGGGGGACGAAGAGGCCGAAGCCGATCCGGATCAGGTATGGACTGTCGCAGGGACGCCCTAGCCTCGTCCGGATGGTCGATTGGCCCACGGTCGCATCGCTCGCCACCGCGTTCGGGACGCTGGTGCTCGCCCTCGCGACCTTCGCCGCGGTCCGGTCCGCCAACCGGGCGGCCATGGCCGCCGAGCACTCGCTGCTGGCGGGCCTGCGGCCGCTGATCTCGGCGGCCCGGTTCAGCGACCCGCCGCAGAAGGTCATGTGGATCGACCGGCACATCGCCCGGGCCGAGGGCGGCCGCGCCGTGGTCGAGGTGGTGGACGACGTCGTCTACCTGGCGGCGGCCATACGCAACAGCGGCAACGGCCTCGCCCTGCTGCACGGCTGGTACCCGTACCCGGAGCGCAAGGGCGCCGAGGACGACCACGAGCCGCCGGAGCAGTTCCGCCGCCTCACCCGGGACCTCTACGTGGCGGCCGGTGACGTCGGGTTCTGGCAGGGCTCGATCCGCAACGGCGACGATCCGCACCGTGCCGGCGTGGTCGCCGCCATCGAGGCGCGCGAGGCGTTGACCGTCGACATCCTCTACGGCGACCACGAAGGCGGCCAGCGGGCCATCGCCCGCTTCGCCCTGACGCCGTGGGACGACGGCAACTGGCTGTTCGCCCCGGTCCGCTACTGGAACATCGACCTGCCCGACCCGCGCTGATCCCGCCCGCCGTCCATACGGCGCCGTATAGTGCGCGCATGCCTGCGACCCGCACACCGCGCGAGGGCTGGATCGAGGAGGGGCTGCGGGCGCTGGCCGCGGGCGGTCCCGACGCCGTGCGGGTCGAGCAGCTGGCCCGTGGGCTCGGGGTCACGAAGGGCGGCTTCTACTGGCACTTCGACGACCGCGGCGCGTTGCTCGGCGAGATGCTCGACGCCTGGGAGCGGCTCCTGGTCGACGACGTCATCGACCGGCTGGAGGCCCAGGGAGGCGATGCGAGGGCCAGGCTCCGCGGGCTGTTCGGCCTGGCGTCCGACGAGGCCGTCGGCATCGACCTGGCGGTGCGGGACTGGGCCCGGCGCGACCGCGAGGTGGCCCAGCGGTTGCGGCGCGTGGACAACCGGCGGATGGACTACATGCGCTCGCTGTTCGGCGAGTTCTGCCCGGACGGGGACGAGGTCGAGGTCCGCTGCGTGCTCGCCTTCTCGCTGTGGATCGGCAACCACTTCATGGCCGCGGATCACGGGACCAGGACCCGGCGTGACGTGCTGAAGCTCACGATGAAGCGACTCCTGGCGTAACTCGATCCGGTCCGACAGTTCCATACGCTACCGTATGTATACGGTGCCGTATGGAGCGAGCGACGGGAGGCCGGGTCGCATGAGGATCGTGATGGTGGGCGCGGGGATGGTGGGGCTGTGCGCCGGGATGCTCCTGGCCGACGACGGCCACGACGTGACGCTCGTCGAGCGGGATCCCGCCCCGCCGCCCGATCCCGGCGAGGCCTGGCCGGCCTGGGAGCGCCGGGGCGTCAACCAGTTCCGCCTGCCGAACTTCCTGCTCAGCCGCTTCCGCCTCACGGCCGAGACCGAGCTGCCGCGGCTGGTCGAAGCCCTCACCGCGGCGGGGGCCTGCCGGTACAACCTGATCGAGAACATCCCGCGCGTGCTGAAGGGCGGCGCCCGGCCCGGCGACGACCGGTTCGACCTGGTGACGGGCCGGCGACCGGTGGTCGAGGCGGCCACCGCCCGGGTGGCTGAGGCCACACCCCGCCTGACCGTCCGCCGGGGGGCGGCGGTGCGGAACCTGCTGGCCGGCGCCTCGGACCTGCCGGGGACGCCGCACGTCACCGGGGTCGAGCTCGGGAGCGGCGAGCGCCTGACGGCCGACCTGGTGGTCGACGCGACCGGCCGCCGGTCACCGCTGCCGCGCTGGATCGTCGAGGCGGGCGGGCGCCCGCCGCACGAGGAGCTCGAGGACTCGGGGTTCAAGTACTTCGCCCGCCACTTCCGGTCGGGTGAGGGCCTCCCGGTCGTGGTCGGGCCGCTGGTGCAGGAGTACGGCAGCGTCACCGCGCTCACGCTGCCGGCCGACGGCGGCACGTGGTCGGTCAGCGTCGTCACCAGCTCCCGGGACACGGCACTCCGCGGCCTCGCCGAGCCCGACCGGTGGCGCGCCGCGGTGAAGGCGCTGCCCGGCGCCGCCCACTGGACCGACGCGCCGCCCATCGACGACCGCGTCACCGTCATCACCCGGATCGAGGACCGCATCCGCGACTACGCCCCCGGCGGCGTCCCGGTCGCGACCGGCGTCGTCGCCGTGGGGGACTCGTGGTCCTGCACGAACCCGTCGCTCGGGCGCGGGGCGAGCGTCGGCCTGCTCCACGCGGTCCTGCTGCGGGACGTGCTGCGGGACGCGGGCGACGACGATCCCGGTGCCCTGGCGTCGAGGTGGTGGGAGGCGACCCGCCGCGAGATGGAGCCCTGGTACCGCGCCACGCTCGCCTACGACCGCCACCGCCTCGCCCAGGTCCACGCCGAGATCGAGGGCACGCCGTACGTGACCGAGGACGAGACGTGGAACCTCACCCGGGCGCTCCAGGCGCGCTCGCTCCGCGACGGCGACCTCCTCCGGGCCAACCTGGACGTGGCGATGCTCCTGCGCCCGAGCGCCGAGGTGCTCGCCGATCCCGCCATCCGCCCGCGACTGGACGATGCTGGACGGGCGGGTCGGTCGCCCGCGGCCGGCCCGAGCCGGGACGAGCTGATCTCCGCGATCCGATAGGAGGCACGATGCAGGTCGACAGCGGCGGTGTGAGCATCCACGTCGACATCCATGGACCGGACGGGGGAGTGCCGGTGGTGCTCCTCCACGGGTGGCCCGACACCGGGCGCCTGTGGTCGCAGCAGATCGGGCCGCTCAGCGATGCCGGCTACCGGGTGATCGTGCCCGACCAGCGCGGCTACGGGCGTTCGGACAAGCCCGAAGCCGTCGACAGCTACAGCGTGGCGTACCTGGCCGCCGACGTGAACGCGGTCCTCGACGCCGCCGGGGTCGAGAAGGCCCACGTCGTGGGGCACGACTGGGGAGCCGCCGTGGCCTGGGCGGTGGCGAGCTTCGTGCCCCAGCGCGTCGACCGGCTCGCGGTGCTCTCCGTCGGGCACCCGCTGGCGTTCGCCGCCGCCGGCCTCCCGCAGCGGGAGAAGAGCTGGTACATGCTCCTCTTCCAATTCACCGAGATCGCGGAGCAGTGGCTCTCGGCCGACGGGTGGGCCAACTTCCGGGCGTGGTCGCGCCACCCGGACGCCGACGCGGTGACCGCCGAGCTGGAGGCGGACGGGTCGCTCACGCCCGGGCTGAGCTGGTACCGGGCCAACGTGCACCCGAGGAACCTCGTCGCCCCGGCGCTGGAGCTGCCCAAGGTCGCGGCCCCGACCATGGGCATCTGGAGCACCGGCGACGTCCACCTCACCGAGCAGCAGATGACCGGGTCCGCCGACCACGTGGCCGGGCCGTGGCGGTACGAGCGCCTCGACGGTCCCGGCCACTGGATGCAGTGGGAGGCACCGGACCGGGTCACCGCCCTGTTGCTGGACCACCTCGGGGGTGAGCCGGCCGGTGGGTGACGGCCGCGGGTGTCACAGCCGCGGCGGGGCCGGTGTCTCGTGGGCAACCCGATCCCAGGAGGTCGACATGGCCAGCAACCCCCGCATCCCCAAGGCCGAGATCCGTGGCGTCCAGGGGCGCCTGCTGAAGAGCCTCAGCCGCCGGATGCTGGGCCAGGTGCCCGAGCCGGCGTACGTCTACTGGCACAACCGCACGGTCCTCAAGGACACCGCGGCGCTGGGACGCAAGGCCGAGCGCTGGGACGCCTGCGACGAGACCCTGAAGGCGTACGCGCACATGGCGGTCGCCGCCCTTGTGGGCTGCTCGTGGTGCCTCGACTACGGCTACTACTCGGCCCACACCCGCGGCCTCGACGAGGCCAAGGCCCGGGAGGTGCCGCGCTGGCGCGAGTCCGACGTCTTCTCGCCGCTGGAGCGCGACGTGATGGAGTACGCCGAGGCGATGAGCCGGACGCCGACCACCGTGACCGACGACCTGTTCGCCCGCCTGCTCGGCGCGCTCGGGCCGGCGGCCATGGTCGAGCTCACCGCGTGGATCGGGATGGCCAACCTCGCGACCCGGGGGAACACCGCGCTCGGCATCGAGTCGCAGGGCCTGTCCAACGTGTGCGCACTGCCGCTCGCCGAGCCCGTCGAGGTCTCGCCGGGATGAGCGCCGACGAGTTCGCCCGGCACCGCGGCCTGCTGTTCACCGTCGCCTACGAGATGCTCGGCTCGGCGTCGGACGCCGAGGACGTCGTGCAGGAGACCTGGCTGCGGTGGTCGGGCGTGGACCAGGCGAGCGTGTGCCACCCGCGCGCCTACCTGGTCCGCATCGTCACCCGCCAGGCGCTCAACCGGCTGCGCACCGTGAGCCGCCGCCGGGAGGACTACGTCGGCGAGTGGCTCCCGGAGCCGCTCGTCACCAGCCCCGACGTCGCCGACGACGTCGAGCTGGCCGAGAGCGTGTCGGTCGCCATGCTCACCGTGCTGGAGACGCTCGGCCCTGTCGAGCGGGCGGTGTTCGTGCTCCGCGAAGTGTTCGATACGCCCTACGACGAGATCGCCGAGACGGTCGGCAAGACGCCGGCCGCGGTGCGCCAGGTCGCCCACCGGGCCCGCGAGCACGTCGCCGCCCGCCGGCCGCGGATGGAGGTGACCCGGGCCGAGCACACCGACGCCGTCGAGCGGTTCCTCGCCGCGCTGCAGAGCGGCGACGTGCCCGGCCTGCTCGCGGTGCTGGCGCCCGACGTGGTCCTCGTGGCCGACGGCGGGGGCGTGGCGGCCGCGGTCCGCCGCCCGGTGGCGGGAGCGGACGCGGTGGCGCGGGTCCTGTCCGGGTTCGCCTCGCTGGCGGGCCGCGTGCAGGTGGAGACCGTGCTCGTCAACGGCGGGCCCGGCGTCCGGGTCGACCTCGACGGCACGCTCGACACCGTCGTCAGCCTGGCGGTCGAGGACGGCCGCATCGCCCGCATCTTCGCCATGCGGAACCCGGAGAAGCTGGCGTGGTCCCGGACGGAGACGCCGCTGACCCGGTAGCCCTCGGTTCAGTGGTGAGGGACGCCGGCGACCTCGCCGCGCAGGCGGGCGGTGGCCTGGTCCCAGACGAGGGCGCGGTCGAGGCGGTCGGCCGTCCAGGCGGTGGTGTACAGGGCGCCCGCGGTCGCGAAGGCGTGCATGACCTGGCGGTGGGCCGGCGAGCGGACGAAGTCGTGCAGGGCGTCCGCGCTGCGCCAGATCGAGACGGAGATCTGGCGGCGCCCGGTGGGGGACCACGCCACCCACAGGCCGAGGGCGCCCGGCGTGCTGCGCCAGTGGCGCCGGAACCGCAGGCCGGCCCGTCCGACCCGCAGGAAGTCCCGGCGCCGGTGGACCAGGTAGTCGTTCATGCTCACGTGGACCGGGCCGGGGCCGCTCCACCCCGCCCGGTCGCCGTCCTTCCAGATGTGCCAGAGCCGGCCACTGCCCATGGCGAGGACCATCGCACCGGTCCGGTGCCGGCTCATTCACCTAGGTGAAGCGGC
>DATBGF010000061.1:0-3445 GCA_036558145.1 Acidimicrobiales bacterium | reverse complement strand
GCCTCCAGCCAGGACCTGCCCGACCACGCCGGAGCCCGGGACGACCTCGTCGCCGTCGGGGTCGACCACGATGGTGGGCTTCGTCGGCCGGTCGAAGCGGACCAGGCTGGACGCCGTCGAGCCCTCCCCGGCCGCCACCCGCATGGCCCCCTGGGTGCCGGCCTCGGACGAGCCGAAGCCGTCGACCACCATGACGTGGGGCAGCGTGGCGAAGATCCGGGACCGGGTGGCGGGGGCCATGGGCGCGCCGCCGTTGGAGAACGAGAACAGCGACGAGGCGTCGTAGCCGCCGGCCCGGTCCCAGGCGTCGAGCAGGGGCCGGGCGACGGCGTCGCCCACCACGGTCATGAGGTTGACCCCCTCGGCCGCCACCGTGCGCCACACCGCGTCAGGGTCCAGCGCGCCGGCCATGAGCACGACCCGCGAACCGGCGAAGAACCAGGCGAACGAGGTCCACTGGGCCGCCGCGTGCATCATCGGAGCCAGGGGTAGGTACGTGAGCGGGTTGTCGACGATCCGCGAGCGCAGCTCCTCGGGCCGGGTCACCGCGCCCGACAGCCGGGACGGGTCGCCGCCGCCCATGCAGGCGAAGAAGGCGTCCTCCTGGCGCCATTCCACGCCCTTGGGCAGGCCAGTCGTCCCCCCGGTGTAGAGGATGTAGCGGTCCTCGCCGCTGCGTTCCACGGAGGGGCGGACAGGCGAGGCCGCGGCCAGCGCCGCCTCGTACTCGGGGCCCACCGTGAGCACCCATCGAACTGCGGGAAGCGACGGCAGCACCGACGAGACGGTCGCCGCCAGCGACGGCTGGGTGATCACCGCCACCGAGTCGCTGTTGTCGAGCAGGTAGCGCAGCTCGCCCTCGACGTAGCGGTGGTTGACGTTGATGCTGACCGCCCGCAGCTTGTAGGCGGCCAGCATGGCCTCGACGTACTCGGTGCAGTTCTCCAGGTACAGCGCCACGTGGTCGCCGGGCCCGATCCCGGACGAGGCCAGGTGCGAGGCGAGTCGGTTGGCCCGGTCCTCCAGCGCCGCGTAGGTGAGGCGCCGATCCCCGATGATCAGCGCCTCCCGGTCGGGGACGGCGTCGGCCGCGACCTCCCACGCGTCGGCGAAGTTGAACCCGCTCATTGGCGCACCCTTCGGGCTGCGCGCAATGAGCGGTCGGCCCAAGGGCCGAGGACCGCACTGTGTCCCTGGTTCACTCGCTGGCGCTCGTTCACGACGCGAGGCGGGCCGCAGCCTCCCGGCGGTAGCGGGTGGTCGAGTGCTCGGGGTCCTTGTCGAACACGGGGATCACCTCGCGGCCGAACAGCTCCATGGACGACACCACGACCTCGGTGGGCAGCGTGTTGGTGGTGGGGCTGAACGTGAGCTGGTCGAAGCCGAGGTCCACCCAGCGCTGCACCGAGCGGGCGCAGTCGTCGGGATCGCCCACCGCGATGTAGCCCTCGGCCGAGAGCTGCTCGACGGCCTCGGGCGTCGGCTCGGGGATCTTGGCCGGCCACTCCGGCAGGTGCTTGGGCCGGGGCACGTTGTCGAGCCAGTGGTAGGCCAGCGACGAGTAGTAGTTCATCCCCATGTTGGAGGCGACCTCGAACGCCTTGCGCCGGTCCTCCATGCACAACATGTTGGTCACGCCCATGATGTTGTCGTTGACGTAGTCGCCCACCGGCGTGGCCGACCCGATGGCCGACTTGTACGCCCGCAGCAGCGGCTCCATGTCCGTGGGCCGGCCGATGGCGAAGCAGAACACGCCGAGGCCCAGCTCGCCGGCCTCGGTGAAGGTGCCCGGGCTCCCGCCGGCCACCCACATGGCCGGGTGCAGCGGGCCGTGGGGCTTGGGGAACACCTTGCGCTCCGGCATGCGGAAGAACTCGCCGTCGTAGCTGTAGGGCGCGTCCTTCCACATCTTCGGGATCTCGCGGATGGTCTCCCGCCACATCGCCTTGGTCATGTCCACGCTGGGGATGTCGAAGCCCAGCACCTCGGTGCTCGACGAGCCCCGCCCGGTCCCGAACTCGAAGCGGTTGTCGGTGAGGTGGTCGAGCAGGGCGACGTTCTCGGCGATGCGCTGGGGCTTGTTAACCGGCGGCGTGATGTTGAAGATGGCCGACCCCAGGTGGACCCGCTCGGTCTGGCCTGCGCAGTAGCCGAGGAACGCCTCGGGCCCGGGCATGTGGCTGTACTCGTCCAGGAAGTGGTGCTGCGGGCACCACACGTACTTGAACGCGTTGCGGTCCGCGGTCTTGGCGATCTCGATGTTGCGCAGGATCCGCTTGTGCTCCGCCTGCGGGTCGCGGTCGCGCTCGAACTTCGGCACGAACAGCTGGGCGAAGACGCCGAACTCCATGGGACTCCTGCCTCCTTAGGGCGACACCGCGAGCACGCCGCGGTTGAGCTTGCCGTGCTCGAGGTCCTCGAGCGCCTGGGTGATCTGGTCGAGCGGGTAGACCTGGCTGACCATCTCGTCCAGCAGCAGCCGGCCGTCCTTGTAGAACGAGACGAGCAGGGGGATGTCGTGGTGCGGCCGGGTCGAGCCGTAGCGGCACCCGAGGATCGAGCGGTCGTTGTAGAGGTCGTTGACCACGAACGCGGCCTCGGTGCCGAGCTTGGGCACGCCGAGCAGCGTCAGCGTCCCGCCCCAGTCGAGCAGGGCGATGCCCTGGCGGATCAGCGCCGGGTGGCCCACGCACTCGAAGACGTGGTCGGCGCCGAGCGCCAGGCCCAGGTCCTTGACCGCGGCCACGGTGTCGTCCGTGGCGCTGGCGTCCACGAAGTCGGTGGCGCCGAAGCGGCGGGCCACGGCCTCCTTGGCCGGGTTGGCGTCGATCACCACGATGCGCCCGGCGGCCGCGATGCGGGCGGCCTGGATGGCGGACTGACCGATCCCGCCCGCCCCGATGATCACGACGGACTGGCCGGGCCGGACCCGGGCCCGGTTGAGGACCGCGCCCGCGCCGGTGACCACCGCGCAGCCGATGAGGCAGGCGGCGCTCAAGGGGACGTCGGGGTCGATGACCACGGCCTGGGTCTCCGCCACGACCACCTGTTCGGTGAACACGCCGGTGTTGGCGAAGCTGAACGCCTTCTCCCCGCCCACGGTGAAGGGCCGGGACAGGCGGCCCATGGTGTCGCGGCAGTGGGTGGGCTGGCCCCGGTCGCAGGCGGCGCAGCGGCCGCAGTTGCCGAGCGTCGTGAGCACGACGTGGTCGCCCACCTTGACCTTGGTGACCGCAGCGCCGACCTCCTCGACCACGCCCGCGCCCTCGTGGCCGAGGACCACCGGCGGCGGGAACGGGATGGTGCCGTCGATGACGGACACGTCGCTGTGGCACAGCCCGGCGTGGGAGATGCGCACCCGCACCTCGCCCTGCCCGGGGGCGCGCACCTCGACGTCGTCACGCACCTCCAGCTGCCCGGTCCACACGATGCCCTTCACGCGCTC
>DATBGF010000060.1:0-1946 GCA_036558145.1 Acidimicrobiales bacterium | reverse complement strand
AGGACGAGGCGGTGCGAGCCATCCTCGTCACCGGCGAGGGCGACCACTTCTGCTCCGGCTTCGACATCGTGGGCCGCAACGCCGAGGGCGCGCCCCGGCCCCGCGTCGGGTCGATCCAGCGGCGGCTGCCCACGCAGGCGCACCGGCTGATCCCCGCGGTGTGCACCACGCAGCTCCCGGTGGTGGTGGCGGCCCGGGGCTGGGTGGCCGGCATCGGCCTCCACCTGGCGGCCGCAGCCGACTTCCTAATGGTGGCGGACGACGCCCGGCTGTGGGAGCCGTTCGCCCAGCGGGGCTTCACCCCGGACTCGGGCGGCACCTGGCTGCTGCCGCGGCTGGTGGGCCTGGCGCGCGCCCGCGAGCTGCTCATGTTGGGACGGGAGCTGTCCGGCGCCGAGGCGGTGGCGTGGGGCCTGGCGCATGAGGCTGTGCCCGCAGCCGAGGTGGAGCGGGCGGCCGAGGATCTGGCCGTGCGGCTGGCCTCGGGGCCGACCGTGGCGCTGGGGCTCACCAAGTGGCTGCTGCACACCGCGGCCGAGCAGTCCCTCGACGCCCACCTGCGGGACGAGGCCTTCGCCCTGGAGCTGTCCAGCCGCAGCGAGGACTTCCGCGAGGGCCTGCGGGCGTTCGTGGACAAGCGCGATCCGGGGTTCACCGGCCGGTGACCCTCGCTCTCGATGCGACGACCGCGGAGGCCGAGGCAATCGCCGCGGTCCAGGACTGGGTGGACGCCACCGTGCCTGCCTCCTGGCGGGCCGCGGCCGAGCGCGGCGGTCCCGCGGCTGTGCGGGAGGTGCGGTCGTTCGCCGACTACGAGGCCTGGTACCCGGCGTTCGCGGCATCGGGCCTGGTCGTGCCCACGTGGCCGGTGGCGTACGGCGGCCTCGACCTGTCGCCGGCGCTGGCCCGGGCCGTGGAGCGGGTCCTGGCGCCGTACAACCTCGGCCGGCTCAACCCCCTGGGCCTGAACCTGTGCGCGCCCGCGCTGTTCGCCCACGGCACCGAGGAGCAGCGCCTGCGCTGGCTGCCCCGCATCGTCGACAACACGGAGCGCTGGTGCCAGCTGTTCTCCGAGCCGGGGGCCGGGTCCGACCTGGCCTCGCTCGCGACCAGGGCCGAGCCGGACGGCGACGAGTGGGTCCTCACCGGCCAGAAGGTGTGGACCACCTGGGCGCACGTGTCGGACTGGGCCGTGTGCCTGGCGCGGACCGATCCCGGGGTGCCCAAGCGCAGGGGCATCACCTACTTCCTGGTGGACCTGCACGCGCCCGGGGTCGACGTGCGGCCGCTGCGCCACATCACCGGCGAGGTCGACTTCAACGAGGTGTTCCTGGACGGCGTGCGGATCCCCGACGCCCAGCGGGTCGGCGCACCCGGCGACGGCTGGCGGGTGGCGGGAGCGACGCTGTCGGGCGAGCGCCAGATGGTCTCCGGCTCGGGGTCGGGCGGGGTCGACCGCATCGGCGGGTCCGGGGCCGACGCCCTGCTCACGCTGGCCCGGCGCACCGGCGGCTGGTCCGACCCGGTGGTCCGCCAGCGGGTGGTGGGCCTGTGGGCCGAGGAGCGGATCCGGGGCTGGACCAACGCCCGGGTTCGGGCCGGCCTGGGGGCGGGGCGCCCGCCGGGGCCGGAGAGCTCGGTGGGCAAGGTCCACCAGGGCGACCTTAACCAGCGCATCCAGCTGGCGGCCTGCGACCTGCTGGGCCCGGCGGCCACGGCCTGGACCGCCGGCGACAAGCTGCCGGCCGAGGTCAAGGGCATGCTGCGCAGCCGGGCCAACACCATCGAGGGCGGCACGACCGAGGTGAACAAGAACGTGCTCGGCGAGCGCGTGCTCGGGCTCCCGCGCGAACCCGATGCATACCAGGGCGCGCCGTGGCGCGACGTTCCCCGCTCGTGAGCGTGTACGAGACTCTCGTCGTCGAACGGCGCGGCCACGTGGGCTG
>DATBGF010000059.1:0-5722 GCA_036558145.1 Acidimicrobiales bacterium | reverse complement strand
TGGGCGTGCACCTGTCACGGGTGGGCGAGGAGATCGCCCTGTGGTCGAGCGAGGAGTTCGGCTTCGTGAAGCTGGCCGACGCCTATGCGACCGGGAGCTCGATGCTCCCCCAGAAGAAGAACCCCGACATCGCCGAGCTGGCGCGCGGCAAGGCTGGGCGGCTGATCGGCAACCTGACCGGGCTGCTCACCACCCTCAAAGGGCTGCCGCTCGATCCCGACTTCACCGCCGCCGAGCTGGGCTTCGCGGGGCGGTTCGAGAACAGCCTGGACGCGGTGAGCGACCGGGACTTCGTGGCCGAGGCACTGTTCGCGCTGAGCCTGGTGGCGATCCACCTGTCGCGCATGGGCGAGGAGGTGATCCTCTGGTCGACCGACGAGTTCGGCTTCGCCCGCCTGGACGACGCCTACTCGACGGGCTCGTCGATGATGCCCCAGAAGAAGAACCCCGACATCGCCGAGCTGGCCCGGGGCAAGTCCGGCCGCGTGATCGGCAACCTGACCGGGCTGCTGGCCAGCCTCAAGGGCCTGCCGCTCAGCTACAACCGGGACCTCCAGGAGGACAAGGAGCCGCTGTTCGACGCGGTCGAGCAGGTGAGCCGGGCACTGGCGGCCATGACCGGGCTGTACGCCACGCTCACGTTCGAGCTGGAGCGGATGCAGGCGGCCGCCGACTCGCCCTACGCCGCCGCCACGGACCTGGCGGAGCTGCTGGTGGAGCGGGGCGTGCCGTTCCGTGACGCCCACGCCCTGGTGGGCGCCCTGGTGCGGGACAGCCTGGAGCGCCACGTGCCCCTGGCCGAGCTGGTCGAGGCCCACCCCGACCTGGGCGCCGACGGTGCCGCGCTGTTGGAGCCGGGCCTGGCCGTGACACGCCGCACGACCCCGGGCGGCGGCGGCCCGGACGCGGTCGCGGTCCAGCTGGACCGCTACGCCCGCCGCCTGGACGCCGACGCCGCCCGCATCGGGTAGAACGGCCGCCATGCCCCCTGCGGTCGTGGCCCGCTCGTTCTACGCCCGCGACCCGCGCGCGGTGGCCCCGGACCTGCTGGGCAAGCTCCTGATCCACGACGACGGCTCCGGCGTGCGCCGGTCGGGCCGCATCGTGGAGGTCGAGGCCTACTGCGGCTCTGCGGACCCCGGGAGCCACGCCTACCGGGGCGAGACCCCCCGCAACCACACGATGTTCGGCCCGCCGGGCCACCTGTACGTGTACTTCACCTACGGCATGCACTGGTGCGCCAACGTGGTCACCGGTGAGGTCGGCGAGGGCCTCGCCGTGCTGCTCCGCGCCCTCGCCCCGGTCGACGGCATCCCGGCCATGACCGCCGCCCGCCCCCGGGCCCGCCGTCCCCGGGACCTGTGCAACGGCCCGGGCAAGCTGTGCCAGGCCCTGGGCCTGGACCGTGCGTACGACGGCGCCGACCTCGTCACCGCCGACCAGGGCATCTGGCTGGCCGACGACGGCACACCCCCGCCCGAAGCCCCGTTCCAGAGCACCCGCATAGGCCTGTCCGCCGGCGCCGAGCACCCCTGGCGCTGGTGCGTCCCCGGCGACCCCCACGTCTCCGGCCCCGCCCGCCTCCGCGGCGTCTCCCCGACCCCGGTCCCGCGCCCATGACCCCACGCCCTCGCCCTCGCCCTCGCTCCCGCCAGCGGTCCCGCTCCGGCCCCCGCCTGCGGCTGCGCCGCCGCCAGCGGTGCCACCCGGTGCCCGGCCGATGACCCCGCGCCCTCGTCCCCGCCTGCGGCTCTGCTACCCGGGCGACCACGCCCTGGCGCCGTCAGCGGACCTCGCCGCCGCGCTCGGGCACATCGACGCCGCCCTGTCGGGTGACCCGACCCACGAGGCCCACCGGACCCACATGCGGGAGTTCCTGGCGACCCACCCCGACGCCCTCGACCGCACCTGCGCGGACGGCCACCTGACCGGCTCCGCCATGGTCGTCGACCCCGCCACCGGGCACTTCCTGCTCATGCTCCACGCCAAGCTGGGCGCCTGGTTCCAGCCGGGCGGCCACGCCGACGGCGACTCGACCCTCCCGGGCGTGGCCTGGCGGGAGGCTACGGAGGAGACCGGCGTGGTGGGCCTCACGCTGGCCGTCCCCGCCATCGACCTCGACATCCACGAGGTCGGACCGCCCCACGGCCCCCACCTCCACCTGGACGTCCGCTACCTGGCGCTCGCGCCACCGGGCGCGGTCCCCGTCCGCAACCACGAGTCCCTCGACCTCCGCTGGGCCGCCCTGGACGAGCTGGCGGGCCTCGGGTGCGACCCGGGTCTGGAGCGCCTCGCCCGCTCCGCCCTCGCCGCCGTGGACGAGCTACGCCTCTAGCAGTCCTCCTGGCGCCCCGACGCGCAGGCCCGCAGCGCCTCGGCCAGCAGGTCGGGATCCTCGTCCCAGCCCGCCCGCTCCAGCTCCCGCAGCGCCGCCACCAGGCTGCGGTCGGCGAACGCCCGCGCCGCGTCGACGGCCAGCCACTCGACCTCCTCCGCCGCCAGCTGGTCCCGGATCAGCTCCAGCACGCCGGGGTCCCGCCGCGCCGCCAGGCCCCGCAGCGCCTCCATCCGCACGTCGAGGTCCGGGTCCCACAGCCGCTCCCGCAACACCTCACGGACCTCGGCCGTGTCGACGTCCAGCTGCGTCCCCAGCCCGAACACGGCCCAGTCACGCACGTCCGGGGACCCATCCCGGGCGAGCAGGCAGAGCGCGCCGGCCACCAGGGCCGCGGCCTCGTCGTGCTCGACCCCACAGGGGAGCGCGCAGGCCACCGCGAACCGGACGTCCGCGTCCGAATGGTCCGCCAGCGACAGCAGCGCCAGCGTCGCCGCGTCGGACCAGGCCTTGCCCAGCGCCTCCACGACCGCGACGAGCTCGTCCGGACCGGCCGCCTGCCACAGCATGGCGATCAGCGCCGGGACGACCTCGCGCTGGTGCTCGGGGTGGCCGCTGACGCGCTTGCCCAGCGCATCGGCTCGAGGGATCAGATCGTCGGCCACCGGGACATGATCGCCCCACGGACCGGCCGCCCCCGAACGGGTTTCAGGCGTCCAGCGGGCTGGCGCAGGAGGGCATGTGGTTGGCTTTGGCGAACTCGTCGATCCACTCGGTGATCTGCGCGCTCTGGCCGGGCTTCTCCGACACCAGCAGCCGGGCGTCGGGATCGCGGCGCAAGGCGTCGGCGTAGTCCTGCCGATCGCCGAGGAAGGTGCGCCAGTCGGCCAGCCACTCCTCGGCCCGTCGGCGCTGGTCGCCCGCGGGCGCCAGGCCCGTCATGCCGTCCAGGTCGTCGAGCATCGCTGCGAACGTGGCGTTGGCCTGGTCGAGCACGCCGGCCCGCGCCGTGGCATCGGGCGACTCGTTGGCCAGGGGGAGCTCGTCGACGTCGGCCACCGCGGCCGCGCAGCGCTCCTCGGCCGCCTGGGCGAAGGCCGGATCGTCGAGCCGGTCGATCGGCGGCTGGCGGCCGGGCCCGAACGCCAGGTAGAGCACGTAGATCCACATGGACACCAGCGCGACGACCACACCGGCCAGCACCAGCCGGGTGGGCGTCCAGCGCCGGCCGGGGGCGTCGTCGTCTCCGCTGGTCTCGGCGCCCGCGGGCGTCTCCGTGATCACGGCCACCAGGCTCCCCGGCGGGGAGGCCCGGCGTCCAGTCGGCGCGGTCCGTATCGGGCTGGACCCGGCACGAGCGCACCGGGGACGATGTGGCCCGTGACCGCCGTCAGCCTGCTCGACGACCTCGACGCCCGGGGCCTGGTGCACGACACCACCGACCGCGAGGCGCTCGCCGCGCGCCTGGCCGAGGGACCGGTCACGCTGTACTACGGCTGCGACCCGACGGCCGACAGCCTGCACACCGGCAACCTGATCGGGCTGCTGATCCTGCGTCGCTTCCAGGACGCGGGCCACCGGCCGGTGGCGCTCGCGGGTGGGGCGACGGGCATGGTGGGCGACCCCAGCGGCCGGTCCGAGGAGCGCAACCTGCTCGACGACGCCACGCTGGCCGGCAACGTGAGCGGCATCAAGGCCCAGATGGCCCGGATCCTCGACTTCGACGAGGGCGGTGCGCTCCTGGTCGACAACGACGACTGGACCGCCGAGGTCCGGCTGCTCGACTTCCTCCGGGACGTGGGCAAGCACGTCACGGTCAACCAGATGCTGGCCCGCGAGTCCGTCAAGGTCCGGCTCGCCGGCGAGCACGGCATCAGCTACACCGAGTTCAGCTACATGCTGCTCCAGGCCCACGACTACCTGCAGCTGCACCGGAGCCTCGGCGTCGAGCTGCAGATCGGCGGATCGGACCAGTGGGGCAACATCCTCTCGGGCGTCGACCTGATCCGCCGGGCGGAGGCCACCACCGTCCACGCGCTGTCGTGGCCGCTGATCACCGCGCCGGACGGGTCCAAGCTGGGCAAGACGACAGGGGCCCGGATCTGGCTCGACCCGGTGCGCACGAGCCCATACCAGTTCTTCCAGCACTGGATGCAGACCGACGACCGCCAGGTGCGCGAGTACCTCGCCAAGTTCACGCTGCTGGACATGGAGGAGGTGGAGGCGATCGCCGCCTCGCACCTCGACCACCCCGAGCGGCGGGCCGGCCAGCGGCGCCTGGCCGAGGAGGCCACCGCGCTGGTGCACGGCCCCGCGGCCACCGCGGCCGCCGCCGACGCCACCGATGTGCTCTTCGGCGGGTCGCCGCTCACCGCGGGGCCCGAGGCCCTGGCGGTGGTGGCGGCCGAGGTGCCGACCGCCCCGCTGCCCCCGGCGAAGGACCTGGCCACGGGGGTGGAAATCGAGCCCCTGCTGGTAGAATCGACTCTCGCCAGCTCGAAGGGCGATGCCCGGAGGGCGCTGGAGCAAGGGGCGGTGTCGGTCAACGGCGCTCGGGTCGGACCCGGGGCCACGGTCGACGCCGGTGCCGTGCTCCACGGGCGCTACGTGCTGCTCCGCAAGGGGAAGCGCAACTACGCCGTGCTCGTCGCCGATGGCGACCGGGCCGGCGGATGAGAAATTTCCCGCAATCTGGCCCCTCAGGTTGACGGCCCTGGGGCCGCTCGTTAGATTGACTCTCCGCCCCGGACGGCCCTGACGTGCCGCCGGGATCCGCCAGAGGCACCGAAGCTCCTCACCGGAGCATGTGCCGCGAGCGCGTGTCGCTCCTTGAAAACAGAAGACAGGACGAGAGAGCGAGTGCGGGCGACCGCCTCGGGGGCTTGCCCCCGGCGTGGTCGTTTGAACGAAACGCACCGTCAATATCGAGTGGTGCTCGCACCACTCAAAATGGTGCCAGTGCCTCGTGGTCGAGAGATTCCGCTCGATGCGAGGCGTCTCTATCGATGAGCGACATTGCTTGCGATGCCGCTCGGGTTTTCGACGGAGAGTTTGATCCTGGCTCAGGACGAACGCTGGCGGCGTGCTTAACACATGCAAGTCGAACGAGGTCCAACCTGTGGCAACACAGGAGAAGACCTAGTGGCGAACGGGTGAGTAACACGTGAGGAACCTGCCCCGAAGTCTGGGATAACCCCCCGAAAGGGGAGCTAATACCGGATACCCCCACCAGATCGCATGTTCAGGTGAGGAAAGGATTCTGCTTCGGGAGGGCCTCGCGGCCTATCAGCTTGTTGGTGAGGTAACGGCTCACCAAGGCGACGACGGGTAGCTGGTCTGAGAGGACGATCAGCCACACTGGGACTGAGACACGGCCCAGACTCCTAC
>DATBGF010000058.1:0-4526 GCA_036558145.1 Acidimicrobiales bacterium | reverse complement strand
TGGGACATCGCCGAGCGCCACCTCGGCGACCCGTTCCGCTGGCAGGAGATCTACAACCTGAACCAGGGCCGGCCCCAGGCCGACGGGACCTGCCTGACCGACCCCGACCTCATCTACGCCGGCTGGAAGCTCGACATGCCCGCGGACGCCCTGGGCCTGGCGCCCCCGCCGGCGCCGCCCGCGGCCGAGACGCCGCCGGCTCCACCGCCGCCGCCCGCGCCCACGGTGCCCGCTCCCGACGGGGGCTCGTCCCGCGTCATCGACGGCGGCATGGTCCTGATCGACGACGGTGCCGGCCACGGCCGGGTGATCCTCGCCGGCGACGCGGTCGGCAGCGCGGTGGGCAGCGGGGCCGGCACGGCGCTGCCCGACCCGCACAGCGGGATGATGCTGCTGCCCGACGGCCCGCTGGGTGTCGGCCCGGTCTCGCCGGACCAGCCCGTCCTGGCCTCCTCCGACGGTGGGGGCGACAGCCCCGACGACGAGGTGGCGAGCCCGACCGAGGGGGCCGGCGGCCTCCCGTGGCGCGCCCCCGACGAACGCGATTAGCAGGAGACACCTGTCATGGCCCAGACCGTCCTACCCCCGCGCCAGCCCGTGGTCGACCGCGGCGGCCCCAGCCTGGTCCCCGGGGGCGGGCGCCAGCGACGCTGGTCGCTGGCCCTCCTGGCCGTGCTGTTGACCGTGGGGTCGGCGCTGGCCTTCGTGATCCTGTGGCTCAACGCCGGGGACAAGAAGCCGGTCCTCGCCGTGGCCCGCCCCGTGCAGGCCGGCCAGACGTTCTCCGCGGAGGACCTCACGGTCGTGCGCATCTCGATCGACCCGGGCATCGCCCCCGTGGCGTCGTCGGCGCGCTCCCAGGTGATCGGGCGCACCGCCTCCGTCGACCTGCTGCCGGGCACGCTGCTCGTGGCCGACGCGGTCGGGGACCCGTCCGCCGACGCCGACACGCGGATCCTGTCGGTGTCCCTGGACGCGGCCCGGGTGCCGGACCTGGAGCGGGGCGACCACGTGACGGTGCTCCGCACCGACACCAGCAGCTCCACCGAGGCGGTCGCCACCGAGCTCGGCGACGCCCGGGTCCTGGCCGTCGACGACGCCGACGGCGGCCGGGTCGCCGTGCAGCTCTCGGTCGACAAGGCCGACGCCAACACGATCGTGGCCGCCGCGGCCAAGCCCGACCAGGTCAGCATCATCAAGTCCTAAGCCGAGGAGTCGAGGTCCAGCCCGTGGGTGTCATCGCCTTCGCGTCGGCGAAGTCGTCGCCGGGAGTCACCACCACCATCGCCGCGCTGGCGGCGAGCTGGCCCGCGCACCGGCGCCTGCACATCGTGGAGCTGGACCCCGCGGGCGGCGACCTGGTCGTCCGCTTCGAGCTGGCGCCCGAGCCCGGACTGGTCACGCTGGCCGCCACCGGGCGGCGGGACCTGCGGGTCGACACCTACCTGGCCCACACCCAACCGCTGCCCGCATCGTCGGGCGCCGACGGCCCGGAGCGGCGGATCCTGGTGGCCCCGGTGGCGGCCGAGCAGGCCTCGGCCGCGCTGGCGGCGCTGCGCTTCGGCCTGCCCATGGTGCTCGGCACCGCCGACGCCGACGTGCTGGTCGACTGCGGGCGCCTGGACCCGGCCTCGCCCGCCCACGAGTTCGCGGTGGAGGCCGACCTGCTGGTGGTCGTGGCCCGGCCCATCGTCAGCGAGATCCACCACCTGGCCGCGCGGTTGGCGACCTTGAAGCCCCGGGCCGTGTCGCTGCTGGTCGTCGGGGACAAGCCCTACGGGGTCACCGACGTGGCCGAGGTGGTCGGCGCCACCCCGCTCGGCACCCTGCCGACCGACGACCGGGCGGCCGAGGCGCTGACGCTCGGCCACCCCCACGCCCTGCGCGTGCTGCGCCGGTCCCGGCTGCTGCGTGACGCCCGCGCCGTGGCCGAGGGCCTCGCCGACTGGCTGGGCCCCCAGCGGAGCGAGGGCGTGCCCGCAGGCGCGGGCCCGGCCGAGCCGTTCCCGCACCAGGTCGAGCCGCCGCCGTACGATCCCGCGGCCGAGCCGGCGCCGTACGATCCCGCAGCCGAGCCGGCACCGTACGAGGCCGCGGTCGAAGCAGGAACCCCGCCGCTACCGGCTCCACCACCCCCACCCCCGCCGCCCTACGAGCTGTCCTATTACGAGCCGCCGCCCGCGCCGGAACCGGCTCCCGGCTACGGCCCGGTGACACAGGCGCCGCCCGGCTACGAGGCGCCCCACTACGAGCCCCCGCCGGTGTACCAGCCGCCGCCCGTGCCCGAGCCGCAGCGGCTCGACCACAACGCACTCCCGTCCTACGGCGCGACGGGCGGGAACGGCCACGCCGAGGACAGCGAGCGCCGGCCGCTCCAGTGGCCCTCCAAGCCGTGGACCAACGGCGGCGCCGAAGGCAACGGCGGCCGCACGAACGGCCGGCAGGCCCGGCACTTCCGCCGTGACGACGAGGACAAGGCGTGAGTGTCACCGACAAGACGCTGGTCCGGTCGTTCCGGCGTGAGGTGGCCGACGAGCTGACCGACCGGCTGCGGTCCGACGAGCTGGCCGACCGGCCGCGCATGTCGCAGGCCGACCAGCGCCAGTTCGGCCGCCAGCTCATCAACCGCCGGCTGGAGCTCTACGCCAAGGAGCAGCTCGAAGCGGGCCAGGAGCCGCTCCCGTTCGAGGAAGAGAGCGCGCTGGCGCAGGCCATCCACGACGCCCTGTTCGGCCTCGGGTCCCTGCAACGCCTGCTCGACGACCACTCGATCGAGAACATCGACGCCAACGGCCATGCGGATGTGTGGGTCACGCGGGCCGACGGCAGCAAGCACCGGGCTCCGCCCATCGCCGAGAGCGACGAGGAGCTGATCGACACGCTGCGCATGACCGCGGCGCGCGTCGGGCTCACCGAGCGCCGGTTCGACAACGGCTCGCCCTCGCTCAACCTGCAGCTCCCCGACGGCAGCCGCCTGTTCGCGGTGATGGCGGTGACGTCCAAGCCCTGCGTGGCCATCCGGCGCCACCGCTTCCCAAAGGTCTTCCTCGACGACCTGGTGCGGCTGGGCTCGATCGACCTGGCGCTGCGGGAGTTCCTCTCCGCCGGGGTGCGGGCCCGCAAGAACTTCATCGTGTGCGGCGGCGTCGACGCCGGCAAGACCACGCTCATGCGGGCGATGCTCAACGAGGTCAGCCCCGAGGAGCGGATCGTCACCATCGAGGACAACCTGGAGCTCGGCCTCGACCGCTATCCCGACCTCCACCCCGACGTCGTGGCCCTGGAGGCCCGGGAGGAGAACGTCGAGGGCGAGGGCGAGATCGACCTGGCCACGCTGGTGCGCTGGGGCCTGCGCATGAACCCCGACCGGGTGATCGTGGGCGAGGTGCGCGGGCACGAGGTCATCCCGATGCTCAACGCCATGAGCCAGGGCAACGACGGCTCGATGTGCACGGTGCACTCGAACTCGTCCATGGGCGCGTTCGGCAAGCTGGCCATGTACGCCATCCAGGCCCCCGAGCGGCTCAACCTGGAGGCCACCAACCTGATGGTGGCCAACGCCATCAACTTCGTGGTCCACATCGGCACGACCACCGGCGGCGGCGAGGGCGGCATGCGCCGCTACATCACCTCGGTGCGCGAGGTCGTGGGGGCGGAGGGCCCGCTGATCATGTCCAACGAGATCTTCTTCCCGGGGCCGGACCGCCGCGCCGTGCCCGGCTCGCCGTTGCGCGACTCGACCCAGGCGGACATGGCGGCCGTCGGCTTCGACTCCCGCGTGCTCCTGCGGCCGGACGGCTGGTGGAGCTAGCGGCGCCCTGGCAGCGTGGAAACCGTCGGCGCCTTCCTGGACGAGCTCATACCGCGGCTCGTACCCGGCTGCGATGCGGCCGCCGTGCGCTCGACGTTCGCCCTGGCGGGAGCGGGCTACACGACGCCCCGCACCGCGGACGGGCGCCGGGTCAGCGCCATCACGCCCTCGGGCGTGCCCTTCGAGGCCAGCGTGACCGGCGGGGACGGCCGGGACGAGCCGGCGTTGCGCTACGTCACCGAGACGGCCACCGGCATGCCGTTCTTCGGGCCGCGCCTGGCGGCCCAGCGGCGGGCGCTCGACGGCCTGGTCGCCCGCCTGCCCGCCGGCGCCCGTGACGCCGCCGCCGAGCTGGGCTGCTTCGTCGACACGCTGTTCCCGGACCCGCCCGCGGTCCCGGCCCGCACCCGCTTCGCCACCACGTTCGGCCTGATCCACCGGGCCGAGCCGGCCGGGGCACCGGTCGGGCTCAAGGTGTACGGCAACCTGGCCCTCGATCCGACGGCGCTGGCCCGCCTGGGCGACCGCTGGCCCCCGCTCGCGGCACTCGCCGCCCGGGTCCAGGGCATGCCGTTCCTGGTCCCTCACGCGGCCACGGCCGAGGCCGGCGCCCGTGGCGACGGTGGCGGCCACCTGGCCCACAAGCTCTACTTCCGCACCGCGAGCCGGGCCAACGCGGCCTCGGTCTCGGTGGTCGCCCGCCGGTTCGACGCCT
>DATBGF010000057.1:0-16319 GCA_036558145.1 Acidimicrobiales bacterium | reverse complement strand
TGCGGGCCGCCCAGCCCGGCATCGTGTACTGCTCGACCAGCGGCTACGGCCAGGACGGCCCCTACGCCGCCCGGGCCGGTCACGACCTCAACTACCTCGCCGCCGCCGGCTACCTGCACATGTCCGGTCGGGGCAGCGGGGGCCGCCCCCTGCTACCGGGGGCCACGGTGGCCGACATCGCGGCCGGGGGGATGGCCGCGGCCGTCGCCATCCTCGCCGCGCTGGTCGGCCGCCAGCGGACCGGCGAGGGCGTCCACCTGGACGTGGCCGTGGCCGAGGGCGTGCTGTGGATGCTGTCGCTGTACGTGGACGAGTACCTGGCCACCGGCGAGATCCCCGGGCCCGGGCACTACATCCTCACCGGGCGCTACGCCTGCTACGACGTCTACGGCACCAAGGGCGGCGGCTGGCTGTCGGTGGCGGCCATCGAGCCGGTCTTCTGGACCAACCTGTGCCGGGCCCTGGGCCTGGACCGCTGGAGCGGGCACCAGAGCGACGACGCGGTACAGGACGAGATCAGGGCCGACCTGCGCCGGGTGTTCGCCGAGCGCACCCGGGACGAGTGGGTGCGGCTGCTGGCCGACGCCGACACCTGCGTGGCACCGGTGCTGTCCGTCCCCGAGGTGGTGGACGACCCCCACGTGGAGGCCCGGGGCGCGGTGGTCGAGGCCCAGCGGGAGGGCGAGCCGCCGTTCCGCCAGCTCGGGCCGCTGCTGGCCGGGACCGTGCGCGAGCCGAGCTACCGGCTGCCCGACCCCGAGGCCACCGCCACCGCCGGCCTGCTGGCCGAGGCGGGCCTGGCCACCGCCGAGATCGAGGCACTGGCCGCCGACGGGGTGATCGCATGACCGCTGCAGCTGTCGAGACATGGATAGGCGAGACCCGCTACCCCGACACCGCCGACTTCCCGGTGGAGCGGGGCTACATCTGGACGTCCTGCGCCTCGGTGGAGAACGGCAACCCCCTGTTCTGGGACGACACGGTGGCCGAGTCGCTGACCGGCGGGCCGATCGCGCCGCCCTCCACGCTGTCGCTGTGGTTCCGGCCCCACCACTGGCAGCCGGGTGAGGTCACGGCGCGGCTGCCGCTCCAGGTCCACTTCGACCTCAAGGACGCGCTCGGCCTGCCCGAGGCGGTGATGAGCGACAGCGAGGTCACGTTCCACACGCCCGTGCGGCCCGGCGACGTGATCAGGACGTGCCAGGTCCTGCGCAGCCTCAGCGAGCCCAAGACCACCAAGCTCGGCACCGGGCGCTTCTGGGTCATCGACGTCCCCTACCGCAACCAGCGCGACGAGCTGGTAGGGGTCGAGACGTTCACCGGCTTCGGCTACGTCCGCGCCGGACGGATCGGGTCGGCGGCCGGCCCTGCCGGCCCCGAAGGCAGGCCGGCCGCCGGCGCCGACACCGGGGCCGAGGAGCTGCCGGTCCTCCGCCACGAGGTGAGCGCCACCACGGTGGTGCTGGGCGCGCTCGCCACCCGGGACTGGCGCCCCATGCACCACGACCGGGACTTCGCGATCGAGCGCAACGGGGCCAAGGACATCTTCCTCAACACCCCCAACCAGCAGGCGTGGCTGGAGCGATTCGTCACCGACTGGACCGGGCCGAGCGGCCGCCTGGGCTGGATGCGCTTCCGCATGCTCGACTCGGTGTACCCGGGCGACACCATGACCATCACCGGGACGGTCGAGTCACGTGACATCGACGCTGCCGGCTGCGGCTGGGCCCGCGTCGCCGCCCGGGTGTCGGCGGGCGAGCGCCTGTGCACCACCGCCAGCCTGCGCATCGCCGTACCGCTCACCGCCGACGACAACCCCTGGCGCCGCACCGGCGACCAGTGGACGCCCTAGGGAGATCTGGTGCTCGACCTCGACTTCACGCCCGAGCAGGACATGCTGCGCGCCATGGTGCGCGGCCTGTGCGCTGAGCACGCGCCGCTGAGCGTCGTGCGCGAGCTGGAGGACGACCCGGCCGGCATCGCCGCCGACCTGTGGAAGCGGCTGGCCGCCGCCGACGTGTGCGGCCTGCTCGTCCCGGCCGAGCACGGCGGGGCGGGCATGACCGCGCTGGACGGCGTGGTCGTCTACGAGGAGCTGGGCCGGGCGCTGGCACCGACGCCGCACTTCGTCAGCTGCGTCGTGAGCGCCGGCGCGCTGGTGGCCGGCGGGACCGGGGCGCAGCAGGCCGAGTGGCTGCCCCGGCTGGCCGCGGGCGAGGCCGTGATCACGCCCGCCTGGCTGGAGCCGGACGGCGGCTTCGGGCCGCGCGGGATCCAGGCCCGGGCGACCGCGGACGGCGACGGCTTCCGGCTGAGCGGGACCAAGCGCCACGTGCTGTTCGCGGCGGGCGCCAGCCGGATGCTGGTCCTGGCCCGGACCGCCGGCGAGATCGACCTCTTCCTGGTGGCACCCGACGCGCCCGGGGTCACGCTCACCCAGCAGCGCTCGGTGGCGTCCGACAGCCAGTACCGGGTCGACCTCGACGGCGTGGCGGTCGGCGGCGCCGACCGGCTGGCCGGTGGGTGGGCCGCATGGGAGGCGGCGCGGGACGACGCGCTGATCCTGCTGGCCGCCTGGGCCGTCGGCGCCGCGCAGCAGGTGCAGGAGATCACGGTCCAGTACGCCAAGGACCGCGAGCAGTTCGACAAGCCCATCGGGGCGTTCCAGTCCATCGCCCACTACCTGGCCGACCGCCAGGCGGAGGTGGACGGCGCCCGCACGCTGGTCCACGAGGCCGCCTGGGCGCGGGCCACCGGCCGGTCGGTGGCCCGCCTGGCGCCCATGGCCAAGCTGTTCGCGTGCCGGGTCTTCCGCGACCTGACGGCCACCGCCCAGCAGATCCACGGCGGCAACGGCTTCACCCTCGACTACGACGTCCAGCTGTACTTCCGGCGCGCCAAGGCCCTGCAGGTCTCGTGGTGGGGCGACCGGTACCTTGAGGAGATGATCGCGGCGGACGTCCTCGGCTGAGCCATGACCACCGGCACCATCGCCGTGTGCACGCGGGACCGCGCCACGGTCCTGCCCCAGTGCCTGGCGAGCCTCGCCGGCCAGCTGGCCGACCCGGACGAGGTCGAGGTGCTGGTGGTCGACAACGGCTCGACCGACGGCACCGCCGACCTGCTGCGCCGCTGGCGGTCCGAGGGCGACGGCCGGCGGGTGATCGACGAGCCCCGGGTGGGGCTGTCCCGGGCCCGCAACGCCGCGCTGGCGGCGTCGGATCGCGACGTCGTGCTGTTCCTCGACGACGACGCCCTGGCCCCGCCCACGTGGGCCCGGGCCCACCTGGCGGCCTACGCGGCGGCGCCCGACGTGGGCAGCGTGGGCGGGCCGGTCGGCGTGGTGTGGCCCTCGGGCCAGCCGGAGTGGATCAGCCCCGCGGTCATGTGCTGGTACAGCGCCCTCGACCTGGGCGACGAGGCCGGCCCCTTCCCCACCGAGCACGGCCCCTACGGCACCAACATGTCGGTCCGCCGGGCCGCGGCGCTGGCGGTCGGGGGCTACGACCCCCGGCTGGGGCGGCAGGGGACCAAGCTGCTGTCGTCCGAGGAGCCCGACCTGACCCGCCGGCTGCGGGCCGCGGGCTGGGCCATCCGCTACGAGCCCGAGGCCGGCCTGGTCCAGCAGGTGCTGCCCGAGCGCCTGGGGAAGCGCTGGCTGATGCGCCGCAGCTGGGCGCAGGGCATCAGCAACGCCCGCCGGGAGGTGCTGGGCGACAAGCTCTCCCGGCGCGAGCGGCTGCGCCGGGCGGCGGACGAGGCGCGCGAGTCCCGCGAGGCCCTGGCCGAGCGCCGCCAGGCCGAGCCCGACGACCTCGACCCCACCGTGCGGGTGGTGGCCCACGCCGCCGCCGCGCTGGAGCTGGTCCGCTCGTCGCTGGCGGCGCGCCCGTGACGGCTGCCCCGCTGTCCGTGTGTTGCCTGACCGGCGACGACCCGGCCATGGTGGGCGCCGCCCTCGCCGTGCTGCGGGGCGTGGCCGCCGAGATCGTGGTGGCGGTGGACAGCCGGGTCGATCCCGCCGGCCTCGGGCCGCTGCGGGACGTGGCCGACACGCTGGTCCGCTTCGAGTACACCGATCCGCCCGAGTCGGCCCGGCCCTGGCTGGTGGCCCAGTGCCGCCACGACCGGGTGCTGATGGTCGACGGCGACGAGGTGGCGAGCGCCGCGCTGGTCCAGGCCCTGCCCGGCCTGGCCGCGGACGACGTCACCGCCCAGTTCCGCGTGCCGCGGCGCTGGTGCTTCCCCGACACCGCCCACTGGCTGGCCGAGCGGCCCTGGTGGCCCGACTACCAGCGGCGCCTCGTGGCGCGCGGGCCGGTGCTCGACTTCAACCTGGCCGTGCACGGCGGCGTGCGGGACGCGTTGCCCGCCCGCTACCTGGACGAGCCGCTCTACCACCTCGCCGACGTGGTCACGCCGTTCGCCGAGCGCCGGGCCCGGGTCCGCCGCTACGAAGGCCAGCGCCCCGGGCTGGTGGCGGTGGGCGGCGGCCCCATGAACGACACGCTGTACGTGCCCGAGCACTTCGCCACGCTGCGCCCCGCTCCCGTCCCCGACGAGGACGCCGGAGTGCTGGCATCCGTGCTGGCGGCCCGGGGCACCGCGGCTGCGGACGGCGCCGCCGCCGGGCACGATCTGCCGGTGGTCGGCGCGGCCGAGATCGCCGAGCACCGCCCGGCCGATCCGCTCGCCGGGCAGGGCTACCAGGCCAAGCTGGCCGTGGCCGAGCTGGACCGGAGAACCGAACCGGGCAACGACACGTACTTGGTGGTCGAGGTGACCAACACGGGATCGGCGGCACTCCCCCACCAGGACAGCCCCGGGGTCCGGCTGAGGCTGGGCGCCCGTCTGGTCGACCGCGCCGGCGATCCGGTCACCGAGTGGGCGCTCACCGCCCTGCCCGGCGACGTCCCGCCGGGCGAGACCCGGCTGATGGAGGCGCTCATACGTGTGCCCGGCTCCCCCGGGAGGCACACTGTGGAGGTCGATCTCGTCAACGAGCATGCGAGATGGTTCGGCGTGACGGCGCGGGCAGACCTGGCGGTGGCCACGCGCTGGGGCCGTTTCGCGCTGTGATCGCCCACCCCTGGATCTGAGAGGCCGAGGTGCCCGTCACGACTGTCACGACTGTGGAGGAGGCCCGGCGGCGGCTGGCGAACGCCCCGTCGCCCGTGGTCGTGGTGGCCGTCCACGACTCCTACGAGGACGCGGTCCAGTGCCTGGAGGCCATCGCCGCCCACACCGACCCCGGGGTCGCCGTGCTGGTGGTGGACGACGCCGGGCTCGACCGCCGCATCGTCGAGCTGCTCGACGCCGCGGCCGCCGGGCTGGCCCAGGACGTGGTCGTGCTCCGCCACCCCCACAACCTGGGCTTCGTCCGGTCCTGCAACGACGCCTTCGCGGCCACGCCCGGGCGGGACGTGGCGGTGGTCAACAGCGACGTGGTCGTGGGGCCCGAGTGGCTGGAGCGCCTGACCGCCGCCGCCACCAGCGCCGACACGGTGGCCAGCGCCACGACGCTCACGAACCACGGGACGATCCTGTCCGTCCCCGACCGCAACCGGCCCCGGGCCACGCTGCCGGGCGGGCTGCTGCCGGGCGAGGCCGCCCGCCGGGTGGCGGCCGCGAGCCTGGCGCTGCGGCCCTCCATCCCCACCGCCATCGGGCACTGCATGTACCTGCGCCGCCACGCCCTCGACCTGATCGGCGGCTTCGACGAGACCTTCGCTCCCGGCTACGGCGAGGAGGTCGACTGGAGCCAGCGGGCCGTGGCCCACGGCCTGCGCCACGTGTGCGCCGACGACGTGTTCACGTTCCACCGGGGCGGGGCCAGCTTCGGCCTGGCTCCCGAGGTGAAGGCCCGCCAGGACCGCAACGAGGCCATCGTGCGCCGCCGCTACCCCTGGTACGGCGAGTGGGTCGCCACCGCCCAGAGCGACCCGTCCTCACCGCTGGCCGACGCCCTCGCCACCGCCCGCCGGGCGCTGGTGGGCGTGACGGTGGCGGTCGACGCGCTGTGCCTCGGCCCCGACCGCATGGGGACCCAGCACATCGTGGTGGACACCCTGCGCGCCCTGGCCCGCCATCCCGGCATCGACCGCCTGGTCGCCTACGTGCCACCCGCGCCCCCGGCGTACGTGGACCAGCTGCAGGCCGAGCTGGCCGGCGTCGAGTTCGTGGCGCTGGACCGGGCCTACCTCCACGACCACGCCGAGTCCGTCGACCTCGTCTACCGGCCCTACCAGGTCACGTCCCTGGCCGACCTGGACGTGCTGGAGCGGGTCGCCGACCGGTTCGTGGTCAACCAGCTCGACACCATCGCGTTCGAGAACCCTGCCTACTTCGCCTCCGACGAGCGCTGGCTCGCCTACCGCGACGCCACCCGGCTCACGCTCGAGCTGGCCCACGGCGTGGCCTACCTCAGCGAGGCCAGCCGCCAGGCCGCCTCCGCCCAGGGCCTCGTGAGCGGGCGGGCGGCGGAGGCGGTCGTGGGCTGCGGCGTCGACGGCGCCCCGGGCACCGAGAACGGGCCCGAGGCGGTGCCGCCCGGACTCGGCCTCGGCGACGAGGGCTTCGTCCTCTGCCTGGGCGCGTCCTATCTGCACAAGAACCGGCCGTTCGCGGTCGAGGTGTGGTCCGAGCTGCGCCGCCGGGGCTGGGACGGCCTGCTGGTGCTGGCCGGACCGACGCCGCCGCACGGCAACTCGCTGGCCCGCGAGGCCGAGCTGCGCCTGGGCCTCGGCGAGGAGCAGCGGGCGGACCTGATCACGCTGGGCACGGTCAGCGAGGACGAGAAGCGCTGGCTGTACCGGCGCGCCGCGCTCGTCCTCTACCCGTCCGCGGTCGAGGGCTTCGGCCTGGTGCCGTTCGAGGCCGCCCGCTTCGGCGTGCCCACCCTGTCCACCCGCGGCGCCGGCCTGGGCGAGGTGCTGCCCGCGGGCATCACCGGGCTCGACGGCTTCGACGTGGCCCGGGGAGCCGACGCGGCCTGGGGCCTGCTCCACGACCGGGTCGCCGCCAAGGAGCTGGTGGAGGCGCTGCGGGGCGAGGCCGAGTCCCACACGTGGGACGGCACCGCCGAGCGCCTCGTCAGCCTCTTCGGCGAGGCCCTGCGCCGGCCCCGGGGCCGGGTGCTGGGCGTGGAGGGCGAGGGCGACGACCCGCTCGGCGTGGCGCCCCGCCGGCCGCGGCGCCACGCGCCCTCGGACTGGTCGACGGCGCTGGAGCGGATGGTGCACGCGGTCATCGACCGCCCCACGCTCAAGCAGCGCCTGTCGCCCGACGGCACCCGCCGCCAGCACGCGGCCCGGGTGGTCATCGGGCGCGCCCGCCGTCACCTCGGGTGACGCAGGCAATCAGTCACCTCGGGTGACGTCAGATACGCGTCAGATCCTGTTCGCGCACTGGTCGCGCCCTGTTGAGGTGCGGGCAACGGACGCGACACATCGTGGTGGGGACACAGGAGGAAGTTTCCACACATGGGTCGACACGAGCTCTGGGTCGAGCTGGCCGACAGGCCCGGGAACCTGGCGGCCGTGGCCGCCGACCTGGCCGCCTGCGGCGCCAACATCCTCCACCTGGACGTGCACTCGGCGGGCGAGGCGACGGTCGTGGACCGCCTCGTCGTCCAGGTGCCCGACGAGCGCAGTCACGAGCTGGCCGACGCCGCGGCCCGCTGCGGCGCGACCCTGTTCGACTTGGCCGAGGCCGACGCGGGCACGCTGGCGGACGACGTGGTGCGGGCGCTCGACGTCGCCGGCCTGCTGCTCGCAGGCGGCGGCTCGGACGCCCGGGTCGAGGCGATCCGCCGCCTCATCCCGGCCGACGACGTGCGCATCGAGCCTGCCCCGCTGGCGGATGACCCGCCCGCCGGCGGGAGCGCGCCGTGGCTGGCCGTGGTCCCCCACGAGCACGACGGCGTCCACGAGCTGGCGGTGCTGACCCGCTGCGGCCCCCGCTTCACCGCCACGGAGGTCGCCCGCTGCCGCGCCGTCCTCCGCCTGGCCGCCCAGCTGGACGCGGCCCGGCGCCCGCGGCCCGTGGCCCCCGTCTCCCGTCCTCGCCCGTCGACCACGCTGGAGCGCCTCGTGGTCCTCACCGATGGCGGTCTCGTCCGCCTCCGGCACCTGGGCCCCGGCGACCGGGCCGCGGTGGAGGCCCACCGCGCCCGCTGCTCGTTCCCGCTCCCCGCCGCCGGCGAGGACCTGCTCCACAACGACGGCTGCGACCACATGGGCCTGGCCGCGCTGATCGGCACCGACATCGTCGCCGTCGGCCGCTTCGACCGCGACGCCGAGCTGCTGGTCTCGGTGGAGGACCGCCACCAGCGCCGCGGCATCGGCACGCTGCTCGCCGGCGAGCTGACCCGCCTGTCCGCCACCGCCTGAGCCTCACATGCGGTGGCGGGCCCAGGCGTCGGCGATCGCGTCGCGGGCATCGCGCAGGTCCCGCATCGGCACCCCGGCGGTGAGCAGCGCGCTCATGATGTTGGTGCACTCCAGGCGCACGAGGGCCCGGCTGCACCCCACCGTGGCCGCCACCTGCTGGTGGGTGGCGGCCGGGCGCCCGTCGGCCATGGGCGCCACGTAGGCGTCCAGGATCGCCCGCTGCCGGGGGGTGAGCACTGGGCACCCCCCGGCCTGCGGGCCCACGGCCGGCCGCACACCGGCGTGGACGACGACGGCCAGCACGTGGCGCAACGCGCCGTTCACGACGACGCTGAACGCGGGATCGGCGGGCGAGTGCCAGTCGCCGGGAGGCAGCGGCAGCATGGCCCGCCCCGGCACCGCGATGTCGAACGCCAGCCGCTCGCCGAGGTTGGCCACGAACACCCGCCCGTCCCGCGCCAGGAGCGCCCCCGCCACCAGGGGGACGAGGTCGTCGCCCACCGGCCGGTGCCCGATGCGCACGTGGGCGGCCTCGCCCCGGCCGAACGTGACCTGCTGCCCGGGGCCGAGCGCGACCCGGTCGCCGGCGGACGCGATCACCGCCAGCGCCCCGGCGGCGGGGCCGCTGGCATCCGCTGCCATGGCGCCGGCCCCGGTCGGGGCCCGCATGATGTGATCCACCGCCGTCGATCCCATGGACCACCGTTTGAACCAGACCGGCGACCGGCCCACAAGGCCCGGCGGCAACCTCGCACAACCTCGCACAGCGCGAAGCCCTGTCCCCACCGGTTGACACAATGCGAATCGGTACCGTTACGGACAGTGGAGAACGCGGGCGGGTCGGTTGGGGGTCGGACATCGGTGCCGGGCATCGAGGCGGTGACCACGAGGGACGAGCTCGGCGGCCTCCTCACGGACCTGCGCGGCCGCTCCGGCAAGAGCCTCCGGGCCCTCGCCCGCGCCGTCGGGCCCGGGACCTCGACCATCGGCGACTGGTGCGCCGCCCGCACCCTGCCGTTCCCCAGCCAGGACATCGCCTTCATCCGCCTGCTGCGGGAGCTCGGCGTGGACGATCCCGACCCCTGGCTCGACGCCCTGGTGCGCCTCCGGGCCGGCGCCCGCCGGATCCGCCGCGCCGACACGCCGCCCTACCGCGGCCTCGACAGCTTCCGCTGCGAGGACGCCGAGCGGTTCTTCGGCCGTGACGGCCTGGTCGACCGGACCCGCGCCCGGCTGGCCGAGGTGGCCGCGGGCGACGGGCCGCGGGTCCTGGTCGTGGTGGGACCGTCGGGCTCGGGCAAGTCCTCGCTCCTGCACGCCGGGCTCTTCCCCCGGCTCCGGGACGAGGGGATCCCCGCGGTGGCGCTCACCCCCGGCGTCCCGCCGACCGACGCGCGCGTGGTCGTGGTGGACCAGGTCGAGGAGCTGTTCACGCAGTGGCCGGACCCGGGCGAGCGCGAGGCCGTCCTCGCCGCCCTGGTCCGGCTCGCCTCCGACGGCCCGGATCCGCCGGTCGTCGTGCTCGGCCTGCGGATCGACTTCTACCCCCACCTCGCCGCCACCGGCCTGCTGACGGAGGCGCTCCAGCACCACCAGGTGCTGGTCGGGCCGATGTCCCGCGAGGACCTGACCGCGGCGATCGTCGAGCCCGCCCGGCAGGCCGGGTTCTCGGTGGACGAGGCGCTGGTGGAGGTGATCCTGCACGACTTCGTGCCGCCCGGATCGCTGGCCGGCCACCACGACCCCGGCTCGCTGCCGCTGCTGTCCCACGTCCTGCTGGAGACCTGGCACCACGCCACCCGGGGCCGGATGACGATCGACGACTACCGGGCCGCGGGCGGGATCGAGCGGGCGGTGGAGGGCTCCGCCGAGGACGCCTACGCCCGCCTGTCGGACGACGACCAGGGCCGGGCCCGCGAGGTGTTCCTCCGCCTGGTCAACGTGGACCGCAACGCGGTCGCGACGCGCCGCAGCGCCACCTACGACGAGCTGGGCGACCGGGCCCGCGAGTTCCTGGCACCGTTCATCGACGCCCGCCTGGTCACGGCGGACGAGTCCACGGTCGAGATCACCCACGAGGCCCTCCTCGCCGCCTGGCCCCGGCTCCACGGATGGATCGAGGAGGACCGCGAGGGCGTGGCCCTCCACCGCCGGATCAGCGAGGCCACCGGCGTCTGGCTGGACCACGAGCGCGACCCGTCGACCCTGGCCCGGGGCACCCGCCTCGCCGCCATGCAGCAGTGGGCCGCGGGCGACGCGGCCCGCTACCTCAACCGCGACGAGCGGGACTTCCTGGACGCCAGCGCCGACGCCGCCGCCGAGGCCGAGCGCTCCCGCCGCCGGGGCACGCGCCGCCTCCGTGCCCTCGCCTCCGTCGCCACCGTCCTGGCCGTCCTGGCCGCGTCGCTGGCGGTCGTCGCCTCCTCCCAGCGCTCGGGCGCGGAGGACGCCCGGGACGACGCACTGTCCCGCCAGCTGGCGGTGAGCGGCGACCAGCAGCGCGACAACGACTCCACGGTCGCAGCCAACCTGGCCATGCGCGGCTACCGGGTGGCGCCGACCGCGCAGGCCCGGTCCGCGCTGCTCCAGACCATGGACTCGCCGTTCCCCACCCGCTACACCGGCGGACCGGGCACGACGGCCGTCGCCGCCTCGGCGGGCCGGGGCCTCGTGGCGGCGAGCAACTCGGACGAGGGCTCGGTCCAGCTGTTCACACAGCGCGGCGGCGGCCTGGCGCGCGCCGGCGCCGTCCACCTCGACGACGCCCCCCAGATCTACGCGCTGGCGCTCACCTCCGACGAGACGATCCTGGCGGTGGGCGACACCAACCACGAGATCACCCTGTGGGACGTGTCGGACCCCGCAGCCCCGAGCCGGCTCGGGGAGCCGCTCACGGGGCCGACCGGTCCGATCCAGCACCTGGCCGTGACGCCGGCGGGCACGGAGCTGGCCGCCACCGGCGCGGGCGACGGCGTGTTCCGGTGGGACATCACCGACCCCCGGCAGCCCCGCTCCCTGGACACGATCCCCTCGGCCACCGTGAGCTGGGGCCTGGCCTACGGCCCCGACGGCGCCTCCGTCGCGTTCGGGCAGGACGACGGCCACGTGCGGCTGTGGGCACTGGCGCCGGCGCCCCACGAGGTGGCGGTCGTGCAGAGCGGGGACCAGGCGATCTACACCGTGGCCTTCAGCCCGGACGGCCGCTGGCTGGCCGGGGGTTCGAACGACGGCGAGGTCCACGTGTGGGACGTCACGACCCCGGTGGCCCCGGACGAGGTCACGCTGCCGGAGAGCCGGTTCCGCTCCCGGGTCAACGCCGCCGCCTTCAGCCCGGACGGCGCCCACCTGGTGGCGGGATCGTCCGACGAGTCGCTCCGGGTCTGGGACACCGGCACCTGGGCGCACCGCGGCGATCTCCCCCACCCCGCCGCCCTCACGGACGCTCAGTTCATCCGGGGCGGCGAGGTGCTCGTCACCGGTGCCGTCGACGGCACGACCCGGCTGTGGGAGCTGGCCGCGGTCCTGCCCCCCGAGCTGGATGCCCGGGTGTTCGGGCTCACGTTCTCGGGTGACGGCACCCGCCTGGCCGCGTTCTCCGGAGCCGACGCCGGGGTGTGGGACGTCTCCGACCCGGTCCGCCCCGCCCGGCGGGTCGCGGTCACCGCGCCGGATGCGGACGACCCGTTCAGCGGCGCGGGCGACATGTCGCCGGACGGTCGCCTGCTGGCGCCGGGGACCAGGTCGGGCCACGTCCACCTGGTCGACGTCAGCGACCCGGAGTCGCCGGCGTTCGTGGGCGACCCGCTCGACGCGTCGCCCGAGGTGCTGGTCGAGCAGACCGCCTTCAGCCCCGACGGCTCGCTGCTGGCCGCGGCCAGCGACGACGGCAGCGTCCACCTGTGGGACGTCGGCGACCCGGCACGCCCCCGGCCCACGGCCGTGCTCGAGGACACGGCGGCGATCATGCTCAACGTCACCTGGAGCCCCACGGCCCCCCTGCTGGCGGCCAGCAGCGAGGACGGCCTCACCTACCTCTACGACGTGTCCGACCCCGACGAGCCCGAGGTGGCGGCCCGGCTGGACGGCTCCGAGACCGACGCCTACGCGGCGGCGTTCACCCCCGACGGGCGCACGCTGGCGGTCGGCGGGTCGGACAGCGACGTGCTCCTGTGGGACGTGACCGACCCCGGGGACCCCGAGCGCATCGGCGAGCCGATCACGGGCCCGCCGAGCCGCATCTTCGACCTGGCGTTCGGCCCCGGCGGCACGACCCTGGCGGCGGCGGTCACGGACGGGACGATCTGGGTGTGGGACACGCCCGACCTCCGCGACCCGGTCCGGGCCGCGGTGTTCGGTCCGTTCGAGGGCCCCGACTTCGCGGTGGCCGTCAGCCCGGACGGCTCGCTCGTGGCCGGCAGCGGGGCCGACCAGACGATCCACCTCTGGCCCTCGGCCACCGAGGCCACGATCGACGCCATCTGCGCCCGCGTCGGCGACCCGATGACGGCGGACGAGTGGGCGCGCTACGTGCCCGACGAGCCGTTCCGCCCGCTCTGCTGACCGCCCGAATCTGACGACCCGTCAGGGACGTGGCTACCGTGCGGGCATGACGGACGAGCAGCTCCTCGTGCGCGAGGACGGCGGCGTGCTCTGGCTCACGCTCAACCGGCCCGACGCCGCCAACGCCCTGACGCCCGACCAGCGCGACGAGCTGGCCGACCGGCTCGACGGGGCGAGCGAGCGGGTCGAGGTTAGGGCCGTGGTGCTGACCGCCACCGGCCGGCACTTCTGCACCGGGGCCGATCTGCGGGCCTCCCGGCCCAGCGGCCCGAGCGGCCCGCTGCGGGGCAGCAAGAGCGGGAAACATGTCCCGGACCGCCCCGAGGGGGCGCCCGAGAAGGTCGTGGGCGATGTGGCCCGGATGCTGGCCGGCGGGGCGCAGCGGCTGATCGCCGCCATCGCCGACTGCGACAAGCCCGTGATCGCGGCGGTGAACGGGACCGCGGCCGGCATCGGGGCGCACATGGCGCTGGCCTGCGACCTGGTGCTGGCGGCCGAGGGGGCCCGCTTCATCGAGGTGTTCGTGCGCCGCGGCCTGGTCCCGGACGGGGGCGGGGCCTGGCTGCTGCCCCGGCTGGTGGGCCTGTCCAAGGCCAAGGAGCTGATGTTCTTCGGCGACGACCTCGGCGCGGTCGAGGCCGAGCGGCTGGGCCTGGTCAACCGGGTGGTCCCGGCCGACAAGCTGGCCGAGGTGGCCGCCGAGTGGGCCGGCCGCCTGGCCACGGGGCCGACGCGGTCCATCGGGCTCACCAAGCGGCTGCTCAACCGCTCGCTGGAGAGCGACCGGGCCACCGCCTTCCGCGAGGAGGCCCTGGCCCAGGAGCTCAACATGACCACGCAGGACGCCAACGAGGGCGTCGCCGCCTTCGTCGAGCGCCGCGACCCGCAGTACCGGGGCTGGTGACCGGGGCGCCCGGGGCACCGGGGATAGGGTCTGAGCCCGTGGGTCGCTGGGGTCGTCGGGCGGGAAAGGTGGCGGCAGTGGCCGCCGCGGGAGCGGCCGTCGCGGTGGCCGTGACCGCGATCGCCCGCCGCCGGAGCACCGCAGCGGGGCCCGACGGACCGGTGCTCGGCCGCACCGCCCTCCAGCGCCGGGCCCACCTGGCGCGGCTCGGGGGCCGGGCCGGGGCCGACTTCGCCCGGCACCGCGCCCGCCGCGTGTTCGCGAGCGCGGCCCGCCAGGCCGAGCTCGACCAGGAGTTCGAGCTGCGCACCGCTGCCCAGGTGGCCGAGGCCCTGGGCAACATGAAGGGCGCGTTCATGAAGCTGGGGCAGATGGCGTCCTACCTGGACGTCGGCCTGCCCCCGCACGTGCGCGAGGCGCTGGCCGGCCTGCAGCAGGATGCCCCGCCCATGTCGGGCGAGCTGGCCGCCGGGGTGATCGAGCGCGAGCTGGGCGCCCCGCCCGACCGGCTGTTCCTGGAGTGGGACCCGACCCCCATCGCCTCGGCCTCCATCGGCCAGGTGCACCGGGCCATCACCCGGGACGAGCGGCCGGTGGCGATCAAGGTGCAGTACCCGGGGGTGGACGAGGCCATCCGGTCCGACCTGGCCAGCGCCGGCGTGATCTTCGGGGCCATGGGCCTGGCCCTGCCCGGCTTCGACGCGGGACCGGTGGTGGAGGAGATCCGGAACCGGGTCGTCGAGGAGCTGGACTACCGGTTGGAGGCCCGCAACACCCAGCTGTTCGCCGACTTCTACCGCGGCCACCCGTTCATCTCCGTACCCGACGTGGTGCCCGAGCTGTCGACCGCCCGGGTCCTGACCACCGACCTGGCCGAGGGCGTGCGCTTCGAGGACATGGCCGGCTGGAGCCAGGACGAGCGCAACCTGGCCGCCGAGACGATCTACCGGTTCGTGTTCCGCAGCCTCTACCGCGTGCACGCCTTCAACGGCGACCCCCACCCGGGCAACTACCTGTTCCGGCCGGGCGGCCGGGTCACGTTCCTCGACTTCGGGCTGGTCAAGCACTTCACCGAGCCGGAGATCGACGTGTTCGGCGAGATGATCCGCAGGATGGTGATCGACCGGGACCTGCCCCGCTTCCGCGAGGTCATCGAGCAGATCGGGCTGCTGGCCCCGGGCACGCCGGTGTCCGACGCCGAGGTGCTCGATTACTACAGCCACTTCTACGAGTTCGTCATGGAGGACGAGGTGGTCACCGTGAGGCCCGAATGGTCCTCCGAGGCGGCCGCCCGCTACTTCGACCCGGGCGGGCCCTACGGCCCGATCATCAAGGCGGCGAACCTGCCGGCCAGCTTCGTCATCATCCAGCGCATCAACCTGGGCCTCATGGCGATCCTGGGCGACCTGGCGGCGACGGCCAACTTCCGGCGCATCGCCAACGAGCTGTGGCCCTGGGTCGACGGGCCCCCGTCCACCCCCATGGGCGAGGCCGAGGCCCGCTGGCTGGCCGACCGGGCCCGCATCCGCACCGCGTAGCGCCCCCGTCCCTACGATCGGGCGGGTGACCCTCGCCCCGCCCCGGACGCTGGCCGATGTGCTCGCCGCGCCGGGCGAGCCTGCCGGCGGGGAGGACCTGGCCCGGGTGCGGGCCGGCCTGGACGCGGCCGCCCGGCGGGCCACCGCGGTGGCGGGCTGGAGCGAGGACGAGCCGCTGCGCCTCACCAAGAGCCGGGTCACGTGGCTGCTGCGCTGCCCGCGACGGGCGCTGGCCGCGCCCGACGACAGCCTGTCGGACGACCTGGTGGCGGGCCTGATCGTGGACGCGGCGGCCAAGCTGGCCACCCTCGTCCCCCAGCGCCCGCCCACGGTGGCCGCGGCCGTCGCCTTCCTGGCCGCCACCGGCGACGAGCGGGCGGGCGACCGTCCCGACGCCCTCGGCCCGGCCGCGGCCCGGGTCGAGCAACTGGCCGCGGGCTGGCCCGAGGTCGACGGGGCGTGGTGGCCCCGGGTGGAGGAGCCCGTGCGGGTCCGCCTGGCGGGCAGCGCCGTCACGGTCAGCGGCCGGCTGGATCTGGTCTTCGGCGGCCCGCCCACGCCCCGGCCCACCGTGGTCGTCGAGGTGAAGGCGGGACGCTGGTACGACGGGATGCGGGCGGACGCCCACCTCTACGCCCTGCTCGTGGCCCTGCGCGACGGGCGGGCACCGGTGGCCGCCGTGACGGTCGTGGCTGACGGCACCACCCAGGTCGAGCCGATCCGGCCCGCGGTGCTGGCGCACGCGGCCGAGCGGGTCGAGGAGGCCCTCGGCGTGGCCGCCGCCCTGGCCGCGGGTGAGGCGCCGGCCGTCCACCCCGGGCCCCACTGCACCCACTGCCCCGCCCGCCCCGAGTGCCCGGCCGGCCTGGCCTGGCGCCCGCCCCGGGAGGCGGTCTCCGCGTGAGGGACGCGGTGGGCGCCGCCGAC
>DATBGF010000056.1:0-8562 GCA_036558145.1 Acidimicrobiales bacterium | reverse complement strand
GACATCGAGAAGGCGGCCAACGACTACGAGTCGCCGCTCGCCTCCGGTGGCTCCGGCGTCAACATCATCGGCATCAAGGCCGAGGACGGCAAGCCGACGGACAGCGCCAGCGGTGACGGCGTGGTCATGTACGTGGCCCTCCAGCCGATCGGCGTGACCATCGACAACGTCAAGGACACGGTGATCGCGGACGAGTTCCGCACCATCGCCGAGGTCTGCACGGGCGACACGGCCAGCACGGACTTCTGCCAGCAGAACTCGTGACCACCCCGCTCCTCGCATGTGAGGGCGTCTCGAAGGCGTTCGGCGCGGTACAGGCTCTGTACCGCGTCGACTTCGAGGTGCGGGCCGGCGAGGTCATGGCCCTCGTCGGCGACAACGGGGCGGGCAAGTCCACGCTCATCAAGTGCGTCGCGGGGATCTACCCCTTCGACGAGGGACAGGTGTCGGTCGACGGCCGCCGGGTCGAGATCCACAGTCCCCGCGACGCCGCCCGCCTCGGCATCGAGGTCGTGTACCAGGACCTGGCGCTGGCCGACAACCTCGACGTGACCGCCAACATGTTCCTGGGACGGGAACGCACCCGCCGCTACGTGCTCGACGAGTCGAGCATGGAGCAGGCGGCTCGCGAGACCCTCCAGGGCCTGTCGGTGACCACGCTGGGATCCGTCCGCCAGACCGTGGCCGGCCTGTCCGGCGGCCAGCGCCAGGCCGTGGCCGTGGCCAAGTCCGTGATGTGGAACTCCAGGCTGCTGATCCTGGACGAGCCGACGGCGGCGCTGGGCGTGGCCCAGACCCGCCAGGTGCTCGACCTGGTGCGCCGCCTGGCCGACCGGGACCTGGGGGTGGTCATCATCTCTCACAACCTCCACGACGTGTTCGAGGTGGCGGACCGCATCACCGTGCTTCGCCTGGGCCAGCAGGTCGCGGTGCTCGAGCGGTCCGAGACCAACCAGCAGGAGGTGGTGCACGCCATCACCGCCGGCACGCTGGACCACGTGCCGGGGATGGCCGGCGCCACCGGGGCCGAGCCGTGACCGTCGACCCCCGCACCGCCCCCGAGGTCGACGCCGCCGACGTCGTCGGCCCCGAGGACGAGCTGCCGCCGGCCACGCCGGCGGTGAGCTTCGACAGCACACCCGACAACCTCCGTGGCTACCTGCAGCGCTGGTGGCAGGGGATCCGGGCCGGCGAGCTGGGCTCCCTGCCCATCATCGTCGGGCTGATCATCATCGCCATCGTGTTCTCGACGCTGGACAGCACGTTCTACGTCGAGCGCAACTTCACCAACCTGCTGCTGCAGATGGCAGCCACCGCGACCATCGGCATCGGCGTCGTGTTCGTGCTGCTCATCGGGGAGATCGACCTGTCGGTCGCCTTCGTCAGCGCCGTGGGCGGCGTGACCATGACCCTGTTGCTGCGGCCGGACGGGGCGCACTGGCCCTGGTGGGCGGCCCTGGGCCTGGCCCTGATCGTCACCACGACCATCGGGCTGGTGCAGGCGCTGGTCATCACCAAGGCGGGCGTGCCGTCGTTCGTGGTCACCCTGGCGGGCCTGCTCATCTGGAACGGCGTCGTGCTGATCCTGACCACGCAGTACTCGACGTCGGGCACCATCCGCATCCAGGACGAGACGATCGTCGGCATCGCCAACGACTTCCTCAGCGACGCCGCGGGCTGGGCGCTGGTCCTCATAGGCGTGGCCGCCTACGCGGTCGTCCAGCTCCAGACGGCGCGGTCACGCCGCTCGCGCGGGCTGGACGCCAAGCCGCTCGTCGTCATCGTCCTGCAGGTGGTGGGGCTGGCCCTCGTGACCGGCGCCGCCGTCTGGTACGCCAACAAGGACCGCGGCCTCCCGTCGGTGACGGTGCTGGTGCTGGCCCTGTTCCTGATCTGGTCGTTCGTGGCCTCCCGCACCCGCTTCGGCCGCCACGTCTACGCGGTCGGCGGGAACGCCGAGGCCGCCCGCCGGGCGGGCATCAACGTGGACCGCGTCCGGATCATGGTGTTCATGATCGCCGGGTTCATGGCCGGGCTGGGCGGGGTCATCCTCGCCTCGCGCCTGCGCTCGGTGGCCACCAACACCGGCGGCGGCGACCTGCTGCTCAACGTGATCGCGGCGGCGGTGATCGGCGGCACCAGCCTCTTCGGCGGCCGGGGCCGGGTGGTCTCCGCGCTGCTCGGCGCGCTCGTCATCGCATCCATCAGCAACGGCATGGGCCTGCTCAACCTGGCCACGGGCACGAAGTTCGTGATCACGGGCCTGGTGTTGCGGGCCGCCGTGCTGGTCGACTCGCTGTCGACCCGCCGGCGCGCCGCTCGCGGCGTGGTGTAGGCCGAGCGTCCCCGCCCCCTTTCGCTGGGGGATGACCCCCGACTCCGTCACGGCGACGTGGTCGGGGGTCTGCCGGCCGGACTGCGACGGTGACGCTGGATCAGCAACATTTCTCGGGCGACACCGCGTAGCCCGACAGTCTGCACACCGATAGCGGCGGGGCCCGCGCAGAATGCGCTACGGTGCCGCGGGCTGGGCAGACAGCAGGATCCAGAGGGGGATCGACCATGCGCAAGCGCAAGGGGGCCTTCGCCGCCCTCGTCGCCGCGGCGGCGTTCGCCGTTCCGATCACGACCGCCGAGGCCGCCCCGACGCGGCCGGCGGCGCCGGCGGCTGCGGCCGAGGGGACCGGCGAGTTCGTCGTGTTCTATGCGGACGGCGTCGACGCGGGCACCGCGCACGCCGCCATCGCGGCCGCGGGCGGGACCGTCGTCGACGAGATCGCCGAGCTCGGCATCGCCCGGGTCACGACCGCCGACGCCGGCTTCTCGCAGGCCGTCACGAGGAGCGGCGCGGTCAAGGGCGTCACCCGCAACCACGAGGTCGGCAGCGACACCCGCGGCGCGGCCCACCGCTTCGCCGAGGAGCGCGCCCTCGCGGACCGCGCCACCTTCGCGGCCCGGGGCGGCGGCAACGGCGCCTCGGCCCAGGCGGCCCCGCCCAGGGCCGGCGTCGACCGGTTCGCCGACCTGCAGTGGGGCATGAAGATGATCGGCGCGCCCCAGGCCCACGCCACCGCCACCGGCAAGGGCGTGAAGGTCGGCATCATCGACACCGGCATCGATGCCAGCCACCTCGACCTGGCGGCCAACTTCGACGCCACGCTGAGCCGCAACTTCACCACCGACATCCCGCTCATCGACGGTGCCTGCGAGGACGAGCCGGACCACTCCTGCTCCGATCCGGCCAACGTCGACGAGGGCGGGCACGGCACGCACGTGGCCGGGATCGTCGCCGCCGCCAAGAACGGCATCGGGGTCGAGGGCGTGGCGCCCGAGGCCACCCTCGTCAACCTGCGGGCAGGCCAGGACTCCGGGTTCTTCTTCTTCTTCGAGACCGTGGCCGCCCTCACCTACGCGGCGGACAACGGCATCGACGTCGTGAACATGAGCTTCTTCACGGATCCCTGGCTCTACAACTGCGACTCCGCCGACGACATCGTCTCGGGCACGTCCACTCCCGACGAGCTGGCCCAGCAGGCGATGATCCGCGAGGGCCTCCTCGACGCCGTCGCCAACGCCCGTGCTCACGGCGTCACGCTGGTGGCGGCCGCCGGCAACGAGCACCAGGACCTGTCGGCGCCGACCCGGCTCGACGAGACCAGCCCCGACTTCCCGCCCGACACCGAGCACGTGCGGACGGTGACCAACGACTGCCTGAGCCTGCCGTCCGAGGCTCCGGGCGTGATCCAGGTCTCCGCGATCGGCCCGTCCACCGTCAAGGCGGACTACTCGGTCTGGGGCCAGGGCTCCATCAACGTCGCGGCGCCCGGCGGCTGGTTCCGGGACCACTTCGGGACGAAGCACTTCATGCAGCCCGAGAACATGATCCTCTCCAGCTACCCCAAGGCGGTGGCCCAGGAGGAGGGCGGCGTGACCCCCGGTGGCGGGGTCCGCGACCCGTTCTACAAGCGGGACTGCGTCCCCAGCGGCCAGTGCAGCTACTACCAGTACCTGCAGGGCACCTCGATGGCGTCACCGCACGTCGTCGGCGTGGTGGCGCTGATCATCCAGGCCCACGGCACGCCCGACGGCCACGGCGGCTTCGACCTGTCGCCCGACGCCGTGGCGGACATCCTCACCCGCACGGCGACCGACACGCCGTGTCCCGACCCGGCGCTGCTCGACTACACGCAGGAGGGCCGCCCGGCCTCGTGGAACGCCACGTGCACCGGCACGCCCGCCCTGAACAGCAACTACGGCGAGGGCATCGTCAGCGCGACCGCAGCGGTCGCGCCCTAGTCGGAACAGACCTCACCCGCGACAGCGATGTCTTGGGGCGCCCGGTGGCAGTGGCCGGGCGCCCCGGGCGTCGTCCCGGGCTAAGCCCGTCCCGGGTTGGGGTCCAGGCCGTCGAAGCGCCCCTCGGGGCGCAGCGGGCGGTAGGCGTCCACCACCGGGGCCAGCTCGTCGGGCGTGGCGCCGTGCATGATCACGCCGTCCACCCCGAGGTCGAACTGCCGGAGCACCCGCTCGGCGCAGCGCTGGGGCGTGCCGGTGGCCGCCGGCTCCATCCAGTCCTCGGGGAGGAGCGTGGCGATGTGCTCCAGCGTGGCCGTGTCGGCCTTGGCGTCGATGGCTCCCGGCACCGAGGTGACCACCGCGTCGGCCCGGAAGCGGGCCAGCACGGCGGGATCCCAGCCGTTGGTGGTCACCATCAGGTCGCCGTAGCCCTGGAGGTAGGTGGCGAGGCGGCCGACGGTCTTGCGCAGGCGGACGGGCTCGGGCAGCCCGTCGTGCACGGTGGCGTAGCAGGACCAGATGCGCACGGACGCCGGGTCCCTCCCCGCCTGCTCGGCCGCGCTGCGCACGATCCGTACGGCCCGCTCGACGGTCTCGTCGGTGAAGAACGTGTGCAGGACCACCATGTCGTAGGCGCGGCCGGCCAGCGCCAGGGTCCGGGGGCCGAACGCCGTGATCCCGAGGGGGATGTCCTCGGAGAAGTCCGAGTCGAGGTGGAGGACGGGCCAGGCGCCCGCCGGCCCGTCGTGGCCGAGCACCAGCTCGCCCCGGAACAGGCGCCGCAGCAGCCCGGCGATGTCCTCCAGCTGCGCGGTGGTGATGCGGGGGATGCCGTAGGCGTCGAACAGCGGGCCGATCCCCCGCCCGAGGCCGAGCGTGAACCGGCCGCCGGTCAGCCGGTGCATGGTGGTGGCGTAGGACGCCAGCACCGCCGGGTGGCGGGTGTTGTGGTTGGTGGCGGCGGTGGCGATGCCGAGCGTGCGCGACGCCGCGCCGACCGCTCCGGAGAGGGTCACCGCCTCCTTGATGTTGAAGCGCTCCGAGATGAACGCGCTGCCGAGCCCGAGCGTCTCGGCCTTGGGCACCTCCTCGAACAGCTCGGCCGGTGACTTCGGGGCGCCGGCGAGCGTGTAGAACCCGAGCTCGTTGAGCTGCGACATCGGGTGTTCCCTTCCCCAGCTACTTTCTGAATATGTTTGGGAAACTAGCTCTCGGCGGAGCCGCGCTCACCCTGGTGGCCGCCGCGTGCTCCGGCGGCCCCGACCGGGACCGGGCCGGCGGGCTCTCGTCCGCGACGACCGTCGCCGACGCCAGCCCCGACGCCGCGGCATGGCCGACGGCCGGCCGCGACCTCGCCAACTCGCGCGCTGTTCCCCAGGCGCGCTTGACGGGTGACACCCTAGGCCAGGCGACCGAGCTGTGGCGCACGCCGCTGCCCGACGCCGGCGCGCTCTCGACCGCGCCGCTGGTGGTCGACGGGACGGTCTACCTGCAGGAGGCCTCCGGGCAGGTCGTGGCGCTCGACCTGGCGACCGGCGAGGTCCAGTGGGCCAGCGAGGCGACGGGGTTCAACATCGGGCCGTTCGGCGTGGCCGTCGACGGCGACCGGGTCTACGCGCTCGACGGCTCCCAGGGCGTCCTGGCCCTCGACCGCAGCGACGGGACCGAGCTGTGGTCCACCGACGTGACCGCCACGCCCACCCTCGGCATCGACATCCAGCCCGTCGTGGCCGGCGACCTCGTGCTCGTGAGCTCGGTGCCGGTCAGCGTGCAGGGCATCTACACGCCGGGCGACCGCGGCGTGATCCAGGCGCTGGACGCCGCCACCGGGACGGTCCGCTGGAGCTTCGACACGGTCGAGGGCGACCTGTGGGGCCATCCCGAGGTCAACTCCGGGGGCGGGGCCTGGTACCCGCCGGCGGTCGACGAGGAGCGGGGGCTGGCCTACTTCGGCATCGCCAACCCGGCACCGTTCCCGGGCACGCCCGAGTGGCCCAACGGCACCAGCCGCCCGGGCGACAACCTCTACACCGACTCGGTGGTGGCGCTCGACCTCGCCACCGGCGCCCTGCGCTGGTTCCACCAGGTGACACCGCACGACCTGCTGGACCGGGACCAGGTCCACGTGGTGCTGGCGGAGGTCGACGGGGAGGACGTCGTGGTCAGCGCGGGGAAGTCGGGCGTGCTGGTCGGCCTCGACCCCGACGACGGCACGCTGCGCTGGGAGCAGGAGGTCGGCCGGCACGAGAACGACGACCTCGACCCCCTGCCCGGCCCCACGGAGGTGGCCCCCGGGACCTACGGCGGCGTGCTCACGCCGCCCTCCAGCGCGGACGGCGTCGTCTACGCCGCCGTGGTGAACGCCCCGGTCACCCTGAAGCCCGACGAGCCCTCCTACTTCGGGGCCGGGATGGGCCAGGCCGACGGAGAGGTCGCGGCCGTCGCGGCCGGCGACGGCGAGGTGCTGTGGTCCACGCCGGTGCCGGGCGATCCCCTCGGCGGCACCGCGGTGGTGGGCGACGTGGTGGTCACCGTGCTGCTCGACGGCACCCTCGTCGCCTTGAGCCGGGACAGCGGCGAGATCGTCTGGACCGGCGACGCCGGGGGCGGCGTCAACGGCTGGCTAGCCGCACTCGACGACCGGCTGATCGTGCCGGTCGGCATGGGCGACCCACCCTCCGTGCTCGCCTTCGGCCTCCGTCAGTGACGATCGCGGGCACGACCGGCTTGTGTGATGTCATCCGATTAGGGTGCGGGCCATGCCGGTGGCCCACGGAGCGGCCGGGAGCGAGCTCATGCTGCCGGCCGCCAAGCTGGTCATGACCGTCCTCGGGGACTACTGGTTCGCCGCGGACACCTACGTGCCCTCCGCCGTGCTGGTGGCCGTGCTCGCCGAGTTCGGGATCGGGGAGGACGCGGTCCGGGCCGCCTTCAGCCGCCTGTGCCGCGAGGGCCGCATCGAGCGCGCCAAGGACGGCCGCCGGACGGCCTACCGGCTGGCCGAGGCGGCGCGGGCCGCGGCCGCCGAGCGCGGCCGGGCCCTCGTGGCCTTCGGGGCGGAGCCCGTGGCGTGGGACGGCCAGTGGACCTGCGTCGCCTACTCGGTGCCGGAATCCGACCGTGCCCGCCGCACCGCCCTGCGGGTCCGGCTGCGAGCGCTCCGCATGGGGCCGCTGTTCGACGGGCTGTGGGTGTCGCCGCACCCGATCGTGGCCGAGATCCACGCCGCTCTGGGCGAGGCCCGGGTCGTCGAGGCCGTCGTGCTGCGGGCCGCCGAGGTGCCCCGGGCCGGCGGGTCCGACCTGCTGGACGCCTGGGACCTCGGGGCGCTGCGCGCCTGCTACGACGAGTTCGGCGAGGTGGTGGTGGGCATCGAGGCCCGCCTCGACCGGGGCGCGCTGGCCCCCGCCGAGGCGCTGGTGGCCCGCACCGACCTCATGGCCCGCTGGCGCACGCTGGCCGGCGCCGATCCCTACCTGCCCGCCCAGGTGCTGCCGGCGGACTGGCCCCTGGCGGGGGCCCGCCGCCGCTTCGCCGGCGCCTACGACGCGCTCGGCCCGCTGGGCGAGCTGCGCGTCCGGCAGGTGGCGGAGGCCGCGGGCGGGGACGACGCCCCCGGCCCGCGGCACCATCGCCTCGCCGACCTGGCGTGACCGCCCTCGCCTCCCTGGAGGTGCCGAACTTCCGGCGCTGGTTCGTGGGCCAGACGCTGTCGAGCACCGGCGCCTGGTTCCACACCCTGGCGCTGGCGCTGGTCGCCCTCGACCTGACCGGCCGCGGCGCGGCGCTCGGCATCATCGTGGCCCTGCAGTGGCTCCCGCTGCTGGTGGCGGGCAGCCACGCCGGCGCGCTGCTGGACCGCCACGACCTGCGCCGGGTGCTGATCGCGACCAACGCCGTCAACACCGCGCTGGCCACGGGCCTGGTGATCGTGGCGGCCACGGGGCGGCTGAGCACCTGGTGGCTGGGGGCGTTCTCCCTGGCCTTCGGGATCGTGCTCACGGTCGAGCGGCCGGCCACCGTGCTGGTCCCGGTCGAGCTGGTCCCGCCGGACCTGGTGTCGAACGCCCTCGGGCTCAACTCGATGACGCTCTCGCTGGCGCGGCTCCTCGGCCCGGCGCTGGCGGGGATCACCCTGTCGCTCACCAGCCCGGCGTGGTGCTTCGCGGTCAACGCCGCCTCGTTCGCCCTGGCGCTGGCCTTCGTGGGCCGCCTCGACGTGGCCGCCCTGTTCGCCCGGCCCCGCGGCGAGGGCGGGCGCGGCCA
>DATBGF010000055.1:0-10811 GCA_036558145.1 Acidimicrobiales bacterium | reverse complement strand
TGGCCGAGCCGGCCGCCCCGGCCCTCGCCGAGCCCTCCGGGGCGGGGAGGCCGCCCGTCCCGTCGGCCGATGGCGACAGCCTGGGCGTCGGGCCCACGACCGCGGGCCTGGCCGCGCGGGAGCGGGCGGAGGGCGATGCGGTCGACGCCGCCGGCAAGGACGTCGCCGCCCAGGCCGGCGCGCTCCGGGTCGGCCCGCTGGGAGCGTCCGCCCCGCTCGGCGCCGTGCCCCGCGCCGCGCTCGCCGCCACCGTGGCGCCGCCACCCGACCTGGGCGGCATCCCCACCATCGAGCCGGCCGTGGCCAAGGTGCTCGACGGCGGCTACGGCGGCCAGCTGTCGGCCCAGGCCGCCGCGGCCGGCCAGGAGCAGGAGGCGGCGCTCGCCCAGCACGCCCAGGTGACCGGTGAGGCCCGGGCGGCCCACGACAGCGCCGTCACCGACGAGCAGTCCTCGGTCGAGGGCGAGGCGCGTGAGCTGGACACCCGCACCGCCGGCGAGGTCGAGGAGCACAAGCAGGCGTGGCGCTCCGAGGGCGGCCGCATCACCGCGAGCAGCCGCGCCGAGCTGCGCAGCCTGCGCTCGGGCGCCGGCGCCGACATCGAGCAGAAGGCCGGCTCGGCCAACAGCGAAGCCACGACCATCATGACCAGCGCCCGCAAGGAGGCCGACCAGCAGGGCGGCGCCCCGCCGGGGCCGCCGGTGCAGCGCTCGCTGTGGGGGCGGATCAAGAGCGCGGCCAGCAGCGCCGTCGGCGCGGTGCGCTCGGGCATCTCCGCCGTGGCGTCCGCGGCGCGCGGGCTGCTCGACGCCGCGCTCAACAAGGTGCGGGGGCTGTTCGACCGGGTCCGCCAGGCCATCGCCGACCGCATCAACCAGTTCGTCGCCGCCGCCCGGGCCGTCGCAGCGCGGGTCCGCGACGGGCTCGCAGCTGCGGCCAAGGCCGCGGTCGGCGCCATCCGCCGGGTCGTGGCGGCGGCCCGGGCCGTGTTCAACCGCCTCGTCGACCGGCTGCGCGAGTTCGCCTCCAACGTCCTGCACAACCTGTGGTCGGCGCTGACGGCCGCGGGGGCCTGGCTGCGTGACCGGTTCAAGGGGCTCGTCAACGGCCTGATCCGCTTCGGCCGGATGGTCCTGTCCTTCGCCGCCAAGGTGCGCGAGCTGCTCAAGGTCACGGGCAGCAAGGTGATCTCGGGGATCGTCCGGGCCGTGAAGGACCCCGGTGCCTTCATCGCCCCGTACAAGGCCCAGGTCGCCGGGATGATCGCCGGTGTGCCCGCCAAGGCCAAGCAGATGTACGACGAGCACGTGGCACCGATGTTCGGCAGCGGGCCCGCCCCCGCCCCGGCTGCGCAGCGCACCGTGCAGCGCCAGGAGACCGAGCCGGCACAAGCGCCGACCCAGGAGGGCGCGGGGCCGTCCCACGGCGAGATCCTCTGGGAGTTCCTCAAGGACCGGCTGTCGTACCTCGGCGGCCACTGGGGCGGCGTGATCCTCGACGCGCTGCTCGAGATCTTCGTGCCGTTCGTGTCCCTCTACCGGCACCTGCCACCGATGCTCGGCGCGGTGTGGCAGGGCCTGAAGGACCTGTTCGCGGGGCGGTTCAGCGACGCGATCGACGCCGGCCTGAAGGCCGCCCGCGAGCTGATGGCCATCCTGGCGACCCTGTTCGCCCAGGCCTCGATCGCGGCGTTCATCGCCGGGTCGATCATCGGCACCCCGATCGTGGGCGAGGGGGCCATGCTGACCATCGGCCTGGCGCTCCTCGCCGCCGACGTGGCCGTCCAGGGCGCCAGCATCGCCAAGGCGTGGTCCAACCTCAGCCGGCCGGGGCGGACGGCCGAACAGATGGGCGACGACTACGGGATCATGGCCGACGGGGTGATCTCCCTCGGCATCACCCTGGCGCTGATCCTGATCGCGGCGGTGGGCCAGAAGCTGGGCAAGGTCCTGATCGCCCGCTTCCCCAAGGCCGCCAGCGCGCTGGCCGCCATCCGCGAGCGGCTCAAGGTCAAGGTGCGCTCGGGCCTGGGACTGGAGAACCCGCCGCCGACGAAGGCGCCGCTCGTCGACACGCCCAGCGCGCCGGCCGTGGCTCCCGAGGCCACCGGCTTCCCGGGCCGCGCCGGGCTGACGCCCGGGGAGCAGGCGGCGTTCGACCGCTTCATCGCCGGCCAGCGCGCCGCCGGCAACCTGACGCCGGAGTTCGAGGCGAGGCTCAAGGCGATGACCCCGGATCAGCTGCGCCGGGTCGCGGGCCGCGAGATCGGCAAGCAGGCGGACGTCGAGGCCGAACAGGCCGCCCAGGACCGGGCCAAGGCCACGAACCAGTCGAACCCGCTCGATCCGGTCATGGCCAACGGCCCGCAGGACGTCGGTGGCGGCGTGCGCATCCGCTGGAACGAGATCCCGCCGTCCAACGCGGAGATCACCCAGGCCCAGGGCATCGCCCGGGCCACCGGCGAGCCCGTCGAGCTGTTCGGCGACGGCAGCCGCGGGATCGACGGCACCATCGGCAAGCCGCCGCGCCCGCTCCAGCTCAAGGGCCCGCCCCAGGCCGGGCCGGCGGGCGCGACCAAGGTCTACGACTCGGCTGTCGTCGCCCACGAGAAGGCGGTCAGCGCCGGGTTCCGCGACGTCGAGACCCACATCACCGCGCCCAACGTCACCAAGGCCGAGGTGGCGGCCGAGTTCGCCCGGCGGGGCAACCCCGGCTCCTACGTCGGCGGCGGGGCCGTGCGCAAGGTCCAGATCTACTGCTCGGACGGGATCTACGTGCCGCCGAGCACCGCGGTGGTGCCGCCGCCGGTGCACATCGACGAAGGCAGCGACCAGGACAAGACCCCGGCGGGCGCCACGCCCTGATCCCGGCTCCGTGACGCACGTGTCAGCATGACGGCGTGCACCCGCTCGACGACCATCCGCTGCGCACGCTGTTCCGGGCCCCGCGGTCGGGCACCCGGCGGGCGTCGTCGTGGGACCGCACCGGCGGCAACGACGACTACGTGCGGGTCGCCCCGGGCGGCGCGACCACCCTGCTCGACGTGGCGGGCGCGGGCTGCGTCACCCGCATCTACATCGCGCTGGCCGCCTACGAGCTGACCGACCTGCGGGACGGAATCCTGCGGTGCTGGTGGGACGGCGAGGAGTCGCCGTCGGTGGAGGTGCCGCTGGGCGACTTCTTCGGCGTCACCCACGGGCGGGTCCGCGAGTACTCGTCGTTCTTCACGACGGTGAACCCCGGCATGGGCGGGTCCCCGGGGATGAACGCCTACTTCCCCATGCCGTTCGCCACCGGAGCCCGCATCGAGATCGAGAACCGGGCCGGCACGTTCCTCGGAGGCCCGCTCGGCATGGTGTGGTTCCACATCGAGTACGAGACGTTCGCCGAGCCGCCCCCGGACGACGTGCTGCGCTTCCACGCCCAGTACCGCCAGGAACGGCCGACGGCGCCGGCGATGGAGCCCCGCGACACCCAGCTCCACGCCGGGGTGAACCTCGACGGCGAGCAGAACTACGTCGCCCTGGAGGCCGCGGGCCAGGGCCAGATGGTCGGGCTCGTCCTCGAGGTCGGGAACATCGCGGGCGGCTGGTACGGCGAGGGCGACGACATGGTGTTCGTCGACGGCGACGGCTGGCCGCCCCGCATCCACGGCACCGGCCACGAGGAGGTGTTCGGCGCGGGGGCGTGCGTGCTGAGCGAGTACGCCCGTCCCTACAGCGGCTTCCACCTCGTGGAGAACCGGGACTACCAGGGCCTGGTGGGCATGTACCGCTGGTACGTGGCCGACCCGATCCGCTTCGACCGCTCGCTGCGCTGGACGATCGAGCACGGCCACGCCAACAACTTCGCCAACGACTACTCGTCCGTCGCGTACTGGTACCAGACCGAGCCCCACGCCCCGTTCCCCGCCCTGCCGGGGCGCGACGCCCTGCGCCCGCCGCTGCCCGACGGGTTCGACGCGCTGCGCCAGGAGATCTTCACGGGCATGGCCAAGCTCGTCGGCCCGGCCGAGAACCTGGCGCGCGTCGCCCAGTTCGCGGAGCCCTTCTACCGCGGCGAGTTCGACCTGGCGCTGGAGCGGCTGCGGGCGCTCGACCTGCCCTAGCCCGCGTCAGCCGAAGATGTGCTGGCCCGGGGTGAGGATCCCGTTGGGGTCGTGGGCCGCCTTGGCCTGCTGGAAGAACGGGAGCACCGCGCCGTAGTGGCGCTGCCAATCCGCGGCCGACATGTTCGGCACGGCCCCGATGATGTAGCGGTTGCCGCCCAGCTCGACGGCCTTGTCGAAGAAGGCCCGGTTCTGGGCCAGCATCGCCTCGTTCGACGGCTGGCCCGGGAACGGGAACGGGAAGCGCAGCAGGTCGAACCGGAAGGCGGCCGGCTCGCTGCGGGGCACGATGAGCAGCGGCCGGGTCAGCTTGGCGGTGGCGATCGGGAAGTAGATCGCCAGCCCCGCCCCGATGTCGGGCGGCGTGAGCTGCGAGGTCACGAAGGTGGCGAACTCGGCCGCCCGGGAGGCGGGCACGAACACGCTGACCCACGCATGGGGCTGGGCCCAGAAGCCCGCGGCCTTGAGCCCCGCCACCGCGGGGTCGACCCGGTGGACCCAGTCCTCGTAGGCCACGGTGGCGATCACCGCCTCGGCCCGGTTGTCGGACAGCCCGGCCAGCAGCACGGCCTGGTCCGGCGCCCCGGGCGGCGTGAAGTACGACGCAGCTTCGAGCATGTAGCGCCAGCCGGTGTCGTCGGGCCGGCGGACGATCTGGCCCTCCTGGTAGGAGAAGCGCCCGTCGCCCAGCACGGTGAGCTGGTCGGCGAGGTAGGCGGCGAGGTCGTCGTAGAACAGGTTGAAGACGAGCGCGTTCGTCGGCCGCGGGGCCAGCGCCAGCTTGGCCCGGACGATGATCGCGCACTGGCCGGCGCCGGCGAGCACCGCGTCGAACACGTCCGGGCGGTGCTCGGGCGAGCACTCGATCCGCTTTCCCGCGCCGGTGACCACCTCGAGCGCCTGGACGGTGTCGACCTGGGCACCCACCTTCTGCATGGTGCCGCCGGTGCCGCCCACGCTCAGCGTCCCGCCGATCGACAGGTGCACGAAGTCGGTCAGCATCGGCGGGGTCCGGCCGCTGGGCGCGGCCGCATCGTCGAGCTCCGACCAGGTCACGCCCGCGTCCACGTCGGCGCCCCGGCGGTCGATGCGGTGGATGGTCCGCAGGCTGCGGGCGTCGATGGCGATGCCCCCGGGCACCAGCGCCTGGCCGAAGTTGGAGTGCGACTCGACGTCGTCGTCGGTGCCGCTCTGGCCGTTCATGGCGATGGTCAGCCCGCTGCGGCGGGCGTAGCGGACCATCTTGACGATGTCCTTGACCGACCCCGGCCGCAGCACCGCCGTCGGCGTGCCGGTGACCAGGCGCCCGAAGTCGCCGGCGAACGCGGCCAGGGCCGCCGGGGACATCTCGACGGTGCCGTCCAGCGGCGGCAGCGGCGTGGCACCGGCCCGGGCCGCCTCGCTCGCCCCGGCCGGGACCCAGGCCCGGTCGAGGGCGCTCCATCCCACGACGGTGACGCCGGCGGCGATGCCCTTCAGCAGGCTCCGGCGCGACAGCTCTGCTCGCACCCTGCGCAGGGTAGCGGGCCGGATGCGATCCGTAGCCGGGGTCAGTGCCCCGCGGCGTAGGACTGGTCGCCGACCAGCCGGACCACCTCGTCTGGCGTCGTCGGTCCGTCGTGGATGAGCCGTCCGTCCCGCAGGGCGAGGCAGCGGTCGACCCGCTCGACGTAGGAGGGCTCGTGGGTGGCGACCACGATCGCCGCTCCCGCCGCGTGGGCCTCGTCGAGCAGGTCCAGCAGGGCCTGGCGGCCGGGGACGTCGAGCCCGACGAACGGCTCGTCCACCAGCAGGACCTGGAACGGCCGCACCAGGCCGACCGCGAGCGCGGCCTTCTGGCGCAGGCCCCGGCTGAAGCGGGCCGGCAGGTCGTCGGCCCGGTCCGCCAGCCCGATCGACGCGATCAGCTCGTCGAACTGCTCCTCCGTCGCCTCCACCCCGTGCAGGCTGGCGATGTACGCGAGGTGCTCGCGCACGCTGAGATCGTCGTAGAGCACCGGGTTGTCCGGGACGAACGACAGCGCGGCCCGGGCCTCGGGCGCCCCCACGGGGTGGCCCGCGACCTCGATCTCGCCCGAGGTGAGCTCGAGCAGGCCGGCCGCGAGCCGCAGGAACGTCGACTTGCCCGAGCCGTTGTGGCCGACGAGGGCCACGCGCTCGCCGGGGGCGACGGCGAGGTCCAGGGGCGCCAGGGCGACCAGGTCGGAGTACGACTTCGAGGCCCGCCGGGCGACGAGGACGCCCGTGAGCTCCGGCGGCGGGGCAGCCGCGGGCCGAGCGCGGCGCTTGGCCTTGTCGCGGGAACGCCTGCGGGGATCGGCGGGCTCGGTCACGGGCGATCGTCCTTCTTCGGGTTGACGGCGGTCTGGAGCATCTGTTGCAGGACCTCCCGGTTCCGCAACCACACCACGAACACGCCGAACGCGCCCATCACCACCACCGCCGCGGAGGCCGCGGCCGCCGTGGCCTGGCCGCTGCCGTTGGCCGCGGCCCGGGCGGCCAGGACGGGCAGCGTCCCGCCGGTGGCGAGCACGAGCGGCCGGGCGATCCGGAACGCCTGGTAGGCCCCGGTCACCTCGGGCGGCATCAGCAGCGCCTCCACGGGATCGGGCGTCGAGATCAGGCTGGCGCCCGCACCGGCCAGCCCGCCGAGGGCGGCGGCGGGGGCACAGATGAGCGCCACCTCCAGCGCTCCCCGTCCGGGCTCGACGAGCACGGCGGCGACGACTCCCACGGCCGCCACCAGCACCATGACGGCCACGGCCACGGGCAGGTGCTGCACCCGCAGGGACGACTTCTCCACCGGGACCGACTCGGTCAGGCTCGGGTGGTCGAGCTCCTGGGCCATGGCCTCGGTGGCGTCGAGGCCGGCCACGAACAGGGCCGCTCCGGCCAGGGCCAGCAGCGGCGTCGTCCCCGCGAACGCCCCCCGCAGCGCCAGCCCGGCCACGACCCCGAGCATCACCAGGCGCCCGACCCGGGCGGCCGGCCAGCGCAGCGCGCCCCGCAGGCCGCGGCGCCACACCGCCCGCGGCTCGCTGCCCCGGACCCGCAGGCGCACCCAGGGCCGGATGCGGGGCAGCTCCAGGGCCAGCTGGCGGCGCAGGACCACGACGGTCCGCACGTCCTGGAGCGTCGCCGCGAAGCGGAGCTGGCCCACCAGGCGCGAGCGCCGCTCGGCCAGCTCCAGCGAGACGCGGCCCAGCCGCACCAGCCCCACGGCCAGCACGACCAGCGAGATCACGACGGCCAGGATCCCGGGCCAGGCCGGCTGCACCGGCCACATCCCGATGCGGCCCCAGGGCGCGGTCGGCGAGGCCGGGATCAGCCCGGCGACATCGGCGGCCGCCGCCGCGACCAGCCCGATCGCCAGCCACGTGCCCGCCCACGACGGCAGGCGCAGCGACGACGCCACCAGGGCGGCGCCGTACGAGAGCGCGAGGGTGGCGAGCGCGAAGACGGTGGCGCTCGCCATCCAGCCGGCGGTCGAGCCCGAGAGCCGGTGGGCGGCGAGGAAGCCGACGGCGAGGCCGCCGCTGGCGGCGACGAACAGCTGGAACCGGAGCTGGCGCACGGCCGGACCCAGCAGCGCCCGGCGCCGGTCGACCGGGGACATCAGCACGTGGCGGACGTCGGCCTGCTCCAGCACGAGCGGCCCGCCCCGGCTCCCCGACCGGAGCCCGACGCCCAGCGCCACGGCGGCGGCCAGTCCCAGCCACGCGGTCCCCGTGCGGGTGACGTCCGCCATCTGGCCCGCGGTCAGGGCCTCGCCGCCGATGAGGCCGGCGAGCGCGTAGAACGCGATGGCACAGATGATCCCGGTGAGCTCGGCGTGGTAGAGCGCGTCGATCCAGGCCAGCTCCTCGATCCGCCGGCGCTTGCGCCAGCGGCGCCACTCGGCGAGCGAGTACTCGAGGTCGGCGTCGGGGTCCGCGGTGAACACAGCGACGCCCAACATGGCACCACCGGGGGCCTGCGTCATAACCGGGCGCCACAACCCTCTCTAGGAGTGTGACCTGTGGAGTACGGGTCGTAGGCGGACGGACAGTGCATGACATTGCATGACTATGCAGAGCAGCCCCCTGGGGTCTCGGGCGGCGAGCAGCACGACGGGCGGCTGCTCGCCACCAGCCCTCTCCCCCAGCTCCGGGCCGCGGGTGTCGCGCTCGCGCTCGTCGCCGCCGTCCTTCTCCCCGGCAGCCGGCTCGCCGCCGGCACCGCCGACATCGACCTCCTCTCCCTGGCCGGGGCCTGCCTGGCGGCCACGCTGCTGTTCGCCACGGCGTGGATCAACGTCGTCGTCTGGCGCCTCACCGGCGATGCGCGCTCGGTGTACCTCGCGGCCGCCGCCCTGAGCCTGGCCGCCGTCCCCGTCCTGCTGGGCGTGGTGGCGCCCGGGCTGAGCGAGTCCGCCGTGCTCGACCGGGCCCGGCCCGCACTGGCGCTGGCCGGCATCCCCGCCGTCGTCCTGCTCGCGGTGGCGGCCCGCGCCTCGGACAGGCTCGGCGTGCGCAGCGTCCGGTACCTGATCGGGCTCGTCATGGTCGTGACCGCCGGGTCGGCGGTGACCCTGGTGGCGCTGGGGCTCCCCACCGGGTCCGTCGAGCACGAGGTCACGCTGCCGCTCGCCGGTCCCACCACCTCCCTGGCCCTGGCCGCGGTGTTCGGGCTGACGGCCCTCGTCCACGCGGACGCCACCCGCCGCCGATCGGGGCAGGCGCTGTCCTGGACGGCGCTCGCCGCCGCCGGTGCGGGCGTCGCCTACGCCATCGAGGCGTTCGGCGGTGAGCTGGCCCACCCCGCCGCGTGGGCGATGGCCTCGGCAGCCCTCGCCGCCGGCCTGTACGGCGCCTCGGTCGAGCTGCAGCGCAAGCGCATCGCCGAGCAGCGCGAGGCCCGGGACGCGGTCGCCGTCGCCTCCGTCACCGCCTCCCACGCCCGCGAGGTCCACGACATCCACCAGGAGCACCGCCACGAAGCCCGGGCCGCCCTGCTCGGCATCGAGGCCGCAGCCCAGTGCCTGGACCGCCACCGTGACCGGCTCACGGCCGCCGAGCAGCGCGAGCTGTGCTCGGGGATGGTGGCCGAGATCCGGCGGCTGCGCTGCCTGGTCGAGGATGCGGCCCGCCGCTCCACGTCGTTCGACCTCCGCGGGGCGATCATGCCGGTGGTGGCCTGCGCCCGGGCCGAAGGGCTCACCGTGCGGGTCGACATCCCGGCCGGGCTCGACGTCGACGGCATCCCCGAGAGCACAGCCCAGGTCGTCCTGTGCCTGCTGAGCAACGCCCACTGCCACGCCCCCGACTCAGCCGTCGACATGCGAGCCGAACCGGGTGAGCGGGAGATCGCCCTGTACGTCGAGGACCGCGGCCCCGGCATCCCGGATGCCTTCCGGGAACCGGTCTTCGAGCGGGCCGCACGCGGCGCGCACAGCGACGGGACCGGGCTCGGTCTGTTCGTCGCCCGCCGCTTGATGCTCGGCCAGCGCGGCTCGCTCGACTTCCGCTCACGGGAGGGCGGCGGCAGCACGTTCGTCGTGCGCCTCCCCCGCACCGCCGTGCTGGCCGCGGCCGCCGGGACGGCCTCGTAGATGCGCCGGGTCCTCATCGTCGACGACCATCGCCTCGTCGCCATCGGCCTCCAGCTGGCGCTGCGCTCGCGGGGCTGTGAGGTCGAGGTCACCGACGGGCCCACGGCCGGCGCCGTGCTCGACGGGGCCCGGACGTTCTGCCCGGACTGCGTGCTGCTCGATCTCCACCTGGGCGCGCTCGGCAACGGCCGCGACCTCATCGGCCCCCTACGGGAGACGAGCCAGGCGGTCGTGATGCTGACCGGCGAGACCGACCGCCTCCTGCTCGCCGCGTGCCTGGAAGCCGGCGCCGACGGCTGGATCAGCAAGTGCGCGTTCCTCGACGACGTCGTCGCCCTGATCGAGGACGCCCTCGCCGGACGGCCGCTCGTCGGCGTCACGCAACGCCAGGAGCTGCTGGACGAGCTCCGCGCCCACCGCGCCACCCTGGAGCGCTCCCGCTCCCCCTTCGACCGCCTGACCCCCCGTGAGCAACGTGTGCTCGGCGCCCTGGTCGACGGCCTCTCCGGCGAGGAGATCGCCAAGGCCCACTACGTGGCCGTGACCACGGTGCGCTCCCAGGTCCGAGGCATCCTCCAGAAGCTCGGCGTCAACTCCCAGCTGGCAGCCGTCGCCACCGCCGTCCGCGCCGGCTGGGCCCTCCCGGATTTCCTCAATCGTGATGACGACGCCCGGTCCGCGGCCGCCGATGCTGGCAGCTGACCCCTGACCGGAGTGTTCGCATGACAGTCCTAACCCTCCTCCACCGCCTCGCGTCCCGCGCCCAGCGGGACGACAAGGGCGCAGCCATGGCCGAGTACGGCCTCCTCCTCGCCGGCATCGCCGCGGTCGTAGCGGCCGCCGCGTACGCCTTCGGCGGCGGGGTCGCCGGGCTCTTCAACGTCCCCGGGCTCTGATCGCCGCTCCCGCGATTTCATCAATCGTGAGGAAGAAGATCGGCGAGCAGTCACGCACAGTGGGATGGTCTCCTCCGCAGCGGGCGGAGGTGCGGAACCAGGAGATTCTTCCTTCAATGATGAGCATCATCTCGTACTTCCAGACGTTCTTCGCCACCCGGCGTGAGGACGACAAGGGCGCTGCGATGGTCGAGTATGGCCTCCTCGTGGCCGCCAT
>DATBGF010000054.1:0-7396 GCA_036558145.1 Acidimicrobiales bacterium | reverse complement strand
ACCGCACTGGTCGACGTCCATCCACACCGGCTGGACCGGGGTCATGCCCGGTGTCGAGGCGGGCACCCAGTTGTAGGTCATCTCGATGAACAGGCCGTTCTGGGGGGCCGTGTTGTGGTTGGCCAGCTCCCAGATCATGTGCCAGTTCTCCTGGCCGACGAAGTAGCCGTAGCCGGGCGGCGAGATCACCGGGGTGCGCTCGTCGCCGGAGGCGAAGAACCGCTGGCCCAGCAGGCCCAGGATCGACACGGCGCAGGTGGCGTCGGTCTTCCCGCCGCCCTGGGCGAACATCACCATGTGGTGGAGCTGGGCGTCGGTGTTCCAGCCCGCCACCCGGCCGTCCTGGTACACGAGGTTGGCCGTGATCCCGGTCAGGTAGCAGTTCGTGCAGGGCTTGCGGATGAAGAACTGGAACCGGTTGCCGGTGTGCGCGTGGCCGTGGGTCCCGTCGGGGTTGGTCGGCGCCCCCGGGACGTTGTACGGCCCGTAGCGGATCTTCGTCGTCTGCGACCCCGGCTGCGGTGGCGAGGTCGTGCTGCTCGACGGCGGCATGGTCGTCGTCGGGTTGTCGTGGCCGTCATGATCGCCGTGGTCGTCGTGGGCCTGCGCACCTGTGGCACCGCTGGTCCCCGTGACCGACGCCATGACGAACAGGACCGTGGCGAGCGCGGCGAACAGCAACGCTCGGGTCCTCCTCGTACCTCTCATAGATCCCCTCCTCGTTGCTGGGGAGCACCGCGTGGTTCTTACTCCTCAGTAATAACCACATTACTCTTATTGTTCATAACGTCAATAACTAGCTAGCTTAACGACGTTACCGGCTGCCCTCGCCCGCACTCCGGGGCCGGGGCCCACCACACGTGAGCGGCGGGTGTGGTTACTCTGTGGCCCGTGGCGGCTGTGCCTGCGTCATCCGAGGAGGCCGGCGTCGACGCGGGGGATGCGGCCGACGTCTCGACCCGCGATCGCCTGCTCACGGCGGCCTACGAGCTGTTGATCACCAACGGCTACCAGGCCTCGACCCTCCAGGCCGTGGCCCGACGCGCCGGTCTGACCACCGGTGCGATCTACGCCCACTTCGACGGCAAGCAGGAGCTGATGGCCCATGCCGTGCTGTCGGAGTGGTACCGGACCGAGCGGGCGGTGCTGACCGAGTACCTGTCCGCCTACATGGTCGACGGCGGCGAGGGCACCCCGCAGGATGCCTTCACGATGCTGCTGGCCCGGCACGTGGCCGCCCCGGCGACCCCGAGCCACCGGCTGCTGACCGAGGTCACCGGCGCCATCATCCGGGAGGACATCTCGGAGTCGCCGCTGCTGGTCAGCGTCAAGCTCATCGAGCAGATCACCCGGGCGTCGGTGGAGACGAGCAAGGAGCGGGGCGAGATCTCCGAGGAGCTCGACACCGATGCCATGGTCGCCGTGATCGTCAACATCTACCTGGGGGCGATCACGTCCAAGTCGCTCGGCCTGCCCCAGCCCAGCGTCGAGGCCACGACCCAGCTGTTCCGGGCCGCGACGGCCGGCTACCGCCAGGCGTAGTCCCCTCGCCTTGCCTGGTGGGGATGTGACCTCCGGCACCCCGCCGGCCGGCGCACTACGTTCCGGCCATGGCTGACCACACGTTCGAGACGCTGGCCGACGGGGGCGGGTTCTTCGAGGGGCCCCGCTGGCACGACGGCCGGTGGTGGGTGTCCGACTTCTACCGCCACACCGTGTTCGCCATCGCCCCGGACGGCGCCACCGAGGAGATCATGACCGTCGAGGCGCAGCCCTCGGGCCTCGGCTGGCTGCCCGACGGCTCGCTGCTGGTGGTCTCGATGCGGGACCACAAGGTGCTGCGCCGCTCCCCGGACGGGACCGTGTCGGTCCACGCCGACATCAGCGAGCACTGCGGCGGCCTGGCCAACGACATCGTCGTCGACCCCTCCGGGCACGCCTACGTCGGCAACTTCGGCTTCGACCTCATGGCCGGGGAGTCACCGGCCGCCGCCACGCTCGTCCACATCTCACCCGACGGCAGCCTGGAGGTGGCGGCTACGGACCTGCGCTTCCCGAACGGCGCAGTCCTCACCCCGGACGGCTCGACGCTCATGGTGGGCGAGACGATGGGCGGCCAGTACACGGCGTTCTCCCACGGCGCCGACGGCACCCTGTCCGACCGCCGGGTGTGGGCCACGGTCGAGGGCGTCGCCCCCGACGGCTGCACCCTGGACGCCGAAGGCTGCATCTGGGCCGCCGACGCCCTCGGCAACCGCCTGGTCCGGGTGGCCGCGGGCAAGGGCGTGGTCGACGAGATCCCCGGCCCCAACGGCCTGGGCGTGTACGCCTGCATGCTGGGCGGCGAGGACGGGCGGACGCTGCTGGCCTGCGCCGCGCCCGACTACTTCGAGCACAACCGTGCCGTGGCCCGCGAAGCCATCCTCGCCACCACCAGCGTGGATGTCCCCCACGCGGGCTTGCCGTAGGGGCAAGCGCCTCTAGTTCAGGCGCTCGATGATCATGGCCATGCCCTGGCCGCCGCCCACGCACATCGTCTCGAGGCCGAAGGTCTTGTCCTCGTCCTGGAGGGCGTGGATCAGCGTGGTCATGATCCGGGCGCCGGTCATGCCGAAGGGGTGGCCGAGGGCGATGGCGCCGCCCTTGACGTTGAGCTTGTCCATCGGGATGCCGAGGTGGCGGGCCGAGGGCAGCACCTGGGCGGCGAAGGCCTCGTTGATCTCGACCAGGTCGATGTCGTCGATGGTCATGCCGGCCCGGCGCAGCGCCTGGCGGGACGCCTCGATCGGGCCGAGGCCCATGATCTCGGGGTTGAGGCCGGTCACGCCGGACGAGACCACCCGCGCCAGCGGGGTGATCCCCAGCTCCGCCGCCCGCGTGTCGCTCATGACGATCACGGCGGCAGCGCCATCGTTGAGCGGGCAGGCGTTGCCGGCGGTCACCTCACCGTCGGGGCGGAACGCGGGCTTGAGCTCGGCCAGCTTCTCGGCCGTGGTGCCGGCGCGGGGGCCGTCGTCCTGGGACACGACCGTGCCCGAGGGCGTGGTGACCGGCGTGATCTCGCCGTCCCAGTAGCCGCTCTCCTGGTTGGCGACGGCCAGCTGCTGGCTGCGGGCCGCGAACTCGTCCATGTCCGGACGGGAGACGTTCTCGGCCAGGCGCACGTTCTCGGCCGTCTGGCCCATGGCGATGTAGATGTCGGGCAGGCCGGGCTGGGGCTCCCAGCTCTGGGCGCCGTTGGTGGCCTCGGCCGACCGCGCCTGGGCGTCGGCGAAGAGCGGGTTGGTGGCGCCGCTGTCGGCCATGCCGTTCATGAAGCGGCTGACGGTCTCGACGCCGGCGGCCACGAACACGTCACCCTCGCCGGCCTTGATGGCGTGGGCGGCCATGCGGATCGCCTGGAGCGAGGACGAGCAGTAGCGGTTGATGGTCACGCCGGGCACGTCGTCCAGGCCGGCCAGGAGGGCGGCGACCCGGGCGACGTTGAAGCCGGACTCGCCGGCGGGCTGGCCGCAGCCCATGATCAGGTCGTCGATGGTGGTGCGGTCGAGCTGGGGGACCTTGTCCAGGGCCGCCTTGACGATCTGGGCCGACAGGTCGTCGGGCCGGCACTCCACCAGCGAGCCCTTCATCGCCCGCCCGATCGGGGTGCGGGCCGTCGAGACGATCACGGCTTCGGTCATGGCGGATCCTCCTGGCGCGGCGGTCGTGCGTCCTGCGTGTCTAGCTATGTTACCGGTCGGTCACCAACCTGGCCTGGGTGAGTGTGGTGGTCGTGCGTGTGGCCTCCCCGGGTGTCCAGCCAGCGGCGGAACCCGGCGGCGTTGGAGTGGATGCCGTTGAGCGTCTCGAGCTTCTCCCGCTGGGCCGGATCGGTCCCGTCGAGGTCGGCCCCGAAGGCTTCGGACAGGGCGTCGGCGATGTCCCGGTCCTCCCGCCAGGCGGCTTCCGCCACCTCGGCCCAGCGCCGCAGTGTCCCCTCGGCCTCCTCCAGGATGGCCTGGGGGTCGGGGACCAGCCCGTAGTGCGCCAGGGCGATCCCGGCCGGGCGCCGCTCGGCGAACCGTCGCAGCGAGTTGAGCGCCTGGTCGAGGTCGAAGTCGGGCGGCGGCGTGGCCGGGCGCAGGATGCCCACGTCGGGCAGCCGCACGCCGACCGCATCGCCCGCGAACAGCAGGCCGCTGTCCGAGTCGTGCAGGGCCAGGTGGTGCTTGGCGTGGCCGGGCGAGTCGACGACGGTGAGCGTGCGGTTGGGCGACACGGTGAGCTCCTCGCCGTCCTGGAGCACGTGGACCCGCTCGGCCGGCGTGGGCGTGAGCCGCCCGTAGAGCGAGTCGAGCAGGTCCCCGTAGACCATGGCGGCGCTGTTGACGAGCTTGGCCGGATCGACCAGGTGCCGCGCCCCCCGCTCGTGGACGTACACGGTGGCCTGGGGGAAGGCGGCGGCCACGTCGCCAACGCCACCCGCGTGGTCGAGGTGGATGTGGGTGACGGCCACGCCCGCCAGGTCGCCGGGCGCCACGTTCAGCTCGTCCAATGCCGCCAGCAGATGCGGCACCGACGTCTGGCTGCCGGTCTCGACCAGGACCGGCGCGTCGCCGGTCACCAGGTACCCGGCCGTGACCTGGTGCCACCCGCCGAGCAGGGTGTCGATCTGGAGGACGCCGGGCGCGATCTCGCTGTGCATCGGTGACCCGACCCTATCGTCGTTCGCCCACGTCCACGGTGGCGTCGTTCGGTGTCACACCTCGTCGGTACCATCCGCCCCGTGCGACATGGCACTCCGTCCGATCCCTTGACCCTGTGGGACGACCCGGCCGAGCCGACGTGGTCGGTGCCCGAGCTGGGCGAGGCCCTGGCCCTCAGCCTGCGCGCCGCGTTCCCCGACGAGGTGTGGGTGCGGGGCGTGATCCGCAACCTCAACCCGGGGCGGCGGGGCGGCACGGTCTGGTTCGACCTCGTGGAGCCCGCGCCGGGCGGCGACCTGTCCCGCCCGGTGCAGGCGTCGCTGCCGGTTGTGCTGTTCGACACCGCCCGGCGGCGGGTCAACGCCCGGCTCACCGACGCCGGCGGCGCGGTGCGGATGACCGATGGCACCGAGGTGCGCCTGCGTGGCCGGCTCACGTTCTGGGACCGGGGCGGCCGGTTGCAGCTGCAGATGTCCGACATCGACCCGTCGTTCACGCTGGGCCGGCTGGCGGACGATCGGGCCCGCCTGCTGCGGGCGCTGGCGGCCGAGGGCCTGATGGAGCGCCAGTCGTTGCTCGCCCGGCCGCTGGTCCCCCTGCGCCTCGGCCTGGTGACCAGCGCGGGGTCGGCCGCCGAGCACGACGTGCTGGACGAGCTGGCCCGGTCGGGCATCGGGTTCCGGGTGCTGCGGGCCGACGTGCGGGTCCAGGGCACCCGGGCGGCCCGGTCGGTGGCGTGGGGCCTGGGGGCGGTGGCGGCCCGTGGGGTCGACGTCGTGCTGCTGGTCCGGGGCGGCGGGGCGACGACCGACCTGGCGGTGTTCGACTCGGAGGCCATCGCCCGGGCGGTGGCGGGGTTGTCCGTGCCGGTCCTCACCGGGATCGGCCACGACATCGACCGCTCGGTGGCCGACGAGGTGGCCCACGCCAGCTACAAGACGCCCACCGCCTGCGCCCAGGCCGTGGTGGCCGACGTGCGCTCGGTCGAGCAGCGGACGCTGGCCGCCTGGCGGGGAGTGGCTGCGGCCGCCCGGCACCACGGCCGGCGGGAGGCCGAGCGCCTGCGGGCCTGCGGCCAGCACGTGGCGGTGGCGACCCGCCAGGGCCTGGCGGCCGCCGACCGCGACCTGGCGACCCGGGGCGCCCGCGTCGGCCGGTCCGCCTCCGGCGCCCTGGCCCGCTCGGCCACCCGGCTCGACCGTGCGGTCGGCCGGGTCGAGTCCGGCGGACGTGCCCACATGCGCACCCACGAGGCCGCGCTGGCGCTCGCTGCTGCCCGCCTCTCGGCTCGAGCCCCCCGGGTGGTGACCGCCGCGACCCGGCGGCTCGACGGCGTCGAGGCCCAGGTGCGAGCCTTCGACCCGGCCCGCGCCCTGGCCCGCGGCTGGTCCATCACCCGCGACGCGCAGGGCCGGGTGGTCCGGTCCCCTGGCGCCGTCGCCCCCGGCGACCGCCTGGTGACGACGGTGGCCGAGGGCGAAGTCCACAGCACGGTCGACGACGGGGTCGACGATGACGTCGACCAGGGGGAGGAAGCGTGATGGCCGAGCCGCTGGGTTACGCCGAAGCGATGGCCGAGCTGGAGGACATCCTCGACGAGCTGGACGGCGACGAGGTCGACGTCGACATCCTCGGCTCCCGGGTCCGGCGCGCAGCCGAGCTGCTGCGCCTGTGCCGCGAGCGCATCGCCGGCGCCCGGTTCGAGGTCGAACAGGTGGTGGCCGAACTGGAAGCGGAGGTCGAAGCGGCCACCGACGCCGCCACCGCCACCAGCACCCAGGACCAGGACCAGGAGGACGACCTGGACTAGCGACTCATGCAACGCCCCTGTCGCCAGCCTCCGTGCCAGCGGACAGTTCACCGGACTCGCCGGTCAGGCAACGCCCCCTGTCCCTGCTTGGGGCCAGCGGACAGTTCACCGGACTCGCCGGTCAGGCGACGCCCCCTGTGCCCGCTTCGGAGCAGCGGCCGGTGAGATGGACCAGCGGGTCAGGCGACGCCCTTGTCGTCGGCCTGGGGGCAGCGGGCAGTGAGCCGGCCGTCGATGGTCTGGCCACCGGGGACCGTGGCGAGGTTGTCGTCGAGGGCGGCCCAGGTGGCGTCCACGATGAGCCGGTCGCCCTCGACCTTGGCGTCCTTGACGGTGCCCGCCGCGGCTCGGGGCATCTCGTCGCCGAAGGCGCCCCAGATCTCGCCCTGGCCCAGGTCGAGCGTGACGCCGGTGCGGGCGGTGCCACCGTCGCTCACGTCGGCCGCAGCCTGCAGGACCACCACGCCCCGAGACCCGCCCAGCGTGACCACGTCACCGTCGCGCCCGCAGGCGACCAGGGGGACGTCCACCTGGCGACCGCCGTAGGCGAAGCGGGCGGTGTCGGGCTTCAGGCCGTCCCGGGGCTCCTGGTGGCCGCGCAGCCCGCAGCCGGTGGCGGCGGCCACCACGAGGAACACGGCCGCAAGCAGGCGGGACACGACGCGAAACCGTAGCGACACCGTGAAAGACTCCCTCCTCGACCAACGCGGCGACGGAGGCACAGGTCATGTCGCTCCCCCCCGATCCTCACGACGACGACGTCCGCACCGGCCCCGGTGCGGCACCGCCGCCACCCCCGCCGCCCCCGCCTCCTCCTCCCCCGCCCTCGCCCGGTTCGGCACCGCGGCCGGGCGAGCGCCCACCGCAGTCCCCGATCCTGGGCGAGGACCCGGACCCG
>DATBGF010000053.1:0-21309 GCA_036558145.1 Acidimicrobiales bacterium | reverse complement strand
CCCTCGACCTGCTGGGCAAGGGCTTCCGCTACGCCGAGGTGCCGATCAGCTACCGCTTCCGGCGCCACGGCCGTTCCTTCGTGCGGCTGGTCCCGTACCTGCGCCAGGTGGTCCCCGCGGTGCGCATGGAGCTGCGCTAGTCCTCGACCACGAAGGACCGGAAGCCGTCGCGCGCCGCCTGCCAGGCGGCCTGGTCGAACCGGCCATCGGGACCGAGCGCGGCCGCCGCGGCCCAGCCCATGGCCAGTGCGTGGTGGGTGTTGTCCGGGGTGAACAGGCCCTGGCGGCCGAACGTCACCAGCCCGCCCAGGCCGGACGCCCAGCCCTCCAGGGCGGCGAGGTCGGCGGCGAAGCCGGGCCCGTAGACCGGGTAGACGCGGGGCAGCCGCCGGCTCTCGACGGCCACCGGGACCGGGGCCGGCAGCCCCGTGGCCGCCAGCTCGGCGGACAGGCGGGCGGCCAGGTCGCCGTCCGGCGCGGACCACAGGTCGTCGCCCTCCCAGCAGGCGATCTCGGCGCAGAGGACCGTCACGTCCCGGGGCTGGGCCGGATCGTCCCGGTAGTTGCGGGGCTCGGACACCCGGGCCGCCACCACCTCGGGGCCGGGGAAGTAGTGGGCGTCGAACTCGGTCCACCGGGGCCGGTCGAGCACCAGGTAGAGCAGGATCATGCCCCGGTGGCGCAGGCGCCCGGCCGCGGCCAGCGCCTCGGGCGGCGGGGCGGGCGTGACCGTGCGGGCCAGGGCCGGGAGCGGGGCGGTCGACCACACCTGGGCCGCGTCGAGCGTGTCCCCGCCCGCCAGGTGGACCGTCCAGCCGTCGGCGAGTCGCGACAGGCCCTCGGCGGCACAGCCCAGGCGCACGCCGGCGCCGGCCTTGTCCGCCGCCTCGGCCAGCGCCTCGGCGATGGCGCCGAACCCCCGGCGGGGGTAGAGGAAGACCCGGCCCTCGGGCCGGGCGCCCCGGGCCAGGCGGGCCACGATGTCCCGCGGCGAGGAGGCGCTCACCCGGCGCCGGGCCAGCTCGCCGGCCAGCTCGCCGGGCGAGGCGTCCCACAGCTTGCGGGCGTAGGGACCGTAGAAGTGGTGGAGGACCGCCGGGCCGAGCCCGGCCCGCACCACCTCGCCGAACGTGTCGGCCCGGGGGCGGCGCAGCGGGCCGGTGGCCGCGTCCCAGGCCGCCCGGGCCGCGAAGCGCGGCGGCGTGCGCCGCAGCAGGTCCCCGGTCCGCAGGGGGAAGGCCAGCCAGCGGTCCAGCAGGCGGATCCGCCCGTGGCGGGGCCGGGTCTGCAGGTCGTCGCCGAGCAGGCCCTCCAGGGCGGACAGGATCGGCGCGGGCGTGGCCGGGTGGAGCCGGTGGCTGCCGTGGTCGACCCGCAGGCCGGCCACCTCGAACGAGCCTGCCATGCCGCCCACGGCGGGCGCCCGCTCCAGCACCACGACCTCGTGGCCCGCCTCCGCCGCCCGCCAGGCCGCGGCCAGGCCGGCGGGCCCCGCCCCCAGCACCGCGATGGTCATCAGACCAGGGCGTCGGGCAGGTCCCGGGCGTGGACCACGGAGAGGCGCTTGGTGGCCCGGGTCAGGGCCACGTACAGGGCCCGCAGGCCCTGCGCCTCCTCGTCCACGATGGCCGCGGGCTCGACCACCACCGCGGCGTCGAGCTCCAGGCCCTTGACCAGGCTCACCGGCACCAGCGTCACCCGGGACTCCAGGCCGTTGCGGGCGGCCCGGCCGAACTCCACGCCGGCCCGCTCCAGCGCGGCGGCCACGTCCTCCACCAGGGTGTCGGGGGCGATGACGGCCACGCTGCCGGGATCGACCCTGTCGCGCTCCTCGACCGCCACCGACGCCACCCGGTCGGCCAGGTCGGCGGCCTCGACGGCCACGATGCGGGGCGGGTCGCCGGCCTGGCGGACCGAGCTGGGCGGCCGCAGGTTGGGCTCGGCCACGGCCAGCACCTTGGCCGCCAGGTCCATCGTGGGACCGGGGATGCGGTAGCCGATCGACAGCTCGGCCCGCTGGGCGGGGCGCTTGTGGGGCAGGTGGTCGAGGATCTCCTCCCAGCCCTGGTGGGCCCACACCCCGGTGGCCTGGGCGATGTCGCCCACCACGGTCATCGACCCGTTGAGGGAGCGCCGCTCCAGCATGCGCAACTGCATCGGCGACAGGTCCTGGGCCTCGTCCACGACGATGTGCCCGTAGGTGCGGATCTCGTCGGGATCGGACCCGTTGAGGCGCCGCTTGCGGACCTTGGGGCCGAGCAGGGCCCGGGCCTCGTCGAGCAGCGGCACGTCGTCGTGGGTCCACACCACGGACTCGACGTCGTCGGACCGGGGTCGCAGCAGGGCGGTCCGCTCGTCCTCGGACAGGTGCTTGCCCGCGGCCAGCTCGACCAGGGCCCGGGAGCCGAACAGGTCGTGGAGCAGCTCGGCCGGCGTCAGCACCGGCCACATGCGCTCCAGCGCCTCCCGGACCTCGGGGATGAGCCGGCCCCGCTCCCGGACCTCCTCGGGGGTGGTGGGGACCCGGCTGACCTCGGCCAATGCCGCGAACAGCTGGCTCTCCACGAAGCGCCGGCCCGCGTTGTGGAGCCGGAACCGGCGGCGGGCGTCGGCCACGATCTCGGCCGTGCGGGCTGCCGGCAGGACCAGGGTCTGGAGCCCGTAGGGGACCCGCAGCGGCTGGCGCAGCGGGCGCTCGCGGTCGCGCACGGCCTTGGCCAGCACCCGGGCCATGCGGGAGTCGCCCTTGATGCGGGCGGCCGCCGGCCGGTCGCGCCCGCTGACGTCGACGTTCTCGACCAGGTCGGCCAGCACGGCCAGCTCGACGCCGGCCTCGCCCAGGCTGGGCAGGACCCGCTCGATGTAGCCGAGGAACAGCCGGTTGGGCCCCACCACCAGCACGCCCTGGCCCTCGAGCGGGAAGCGGTGGGTGTAGAGCAGGTAGGCGGCCCGGTGCAGGGCCACGACCGTCTTGCCGGTGCCGGGGCCGCCCTGGACCACCAGGACGCCGGGCAGCGGGGAGCGGATGACCTCGTCCTGCTCGCCCTGGATGGTGGCGACGATGTCGCTCAGGCGGCCGGTGCGGGCCTCCTCCAGGGCAGCGATCAGGGAGGACTGGCCCCGGACCTGGGTGCCCTCGTCCATGATGGCCAGGTCGCCGCCCAGCAGGTCGGCACCCTCGCCGAACAGCTCGTCCTCGATCCCGAGCAGCTTGCGGGCCCGGGTGGCGAAGTGGCGCCGGCGCACCAGGCCCATCGGTGCCCGGCCCGTCGCCCGGTAGAACGGCTCGGCCACGGGGGCCCGCCAGTCGACCACCAGGGGCTCCTGGGTCTCGTCGGCGACCGCGATGCGCCCGATGTAGTAGCTGTCGCCCCCCTCGGCCCGGGCCTGGTCGATCCGGCCGAAGACCAGGCTGGCGTCACCCAGGTTGAGGTAGTCGAGGCGCGCGGCGATGTTCTCCTCGATCATCTCCCGCTCCCAGCGGGCCTGCTCGGTGCCACCCCGCCCGACCTCGACCATCGACCGCAGCCGCGTCGCCGACTGGCGAGCGCGTTCCAGGGAGTCGTACGCCTTGTCGATGTACGCCTGTTCGGCGGCCAGGTCGGGGTGAGTGGTCAAGCACTCCTCCGGTGGTCGAGGAACGGACCATGCTACCTGGTGATGACCCTGTCAGCCGCCTCGAGGCTCCGACAGGTGCGTGTCAGCCGTCGCCCACGTCGTGGTGGTGATGGCCGCCGGCGACCCCGAAGTCGAACGGCGACGCGGCCTCGTGCAGGTCGGCCCGATCGACCACCCCGTCCCCGGTGAGGTCGAGGTCGTTGTCGGAGGCGATGTCGGCGGGATCGGCGTCGAAGGGCGACGCGGCCGCGGCCAGGGACTGCTGGTCGTCGTCGGCGTCGTCGCCGAACAGGGCGTCGCCGATCTCCTCTATCAGGTGGCCGACGCTCTCGAAGGGGGAGTTCTCGTGGCCGACGATCTCCAGCTCGGGGAGCTGGTCGTCGGTGTCGAGGACGGTGCCGTCGTCGTCGTCCGAGGTGCCGGTGTCGTCGCCGCCGTCGTCCACGGTCTCGTCGGGGTCGGTGGAGCCGTCGCCGAAGCCGTCCCCGTCCCCGTCGCCGTAGGTGTCGCCGCCGTACGTGTCGTCGCCGTAGGTGTCGCCGATCGTGGTGTCGTCGTCGTCGAAGTCGTCGTCGGGCAGCCCGTCACCGAACGGATCGGTGGTGGAGGAGACCTCGCCCACGCCGTCGGCCAGCGAGTCGCCGTCTCCCCGGTCCGGGGTGTCCTCATCGGTAGGCCGCATGGCGCCCATCCTGAGGCCCGCAGCCGCCGATGTCGACGGGGGTGTTCCCCCTCCTGGGCTCGGGAGCATGGGGGTCGCGGCAGTAGCGTGGCCGCCGATGGCCCCGCCCGCCGACGCGCCGTTCCTGCTGGCCTGCCGCAACCTACCGGCCCCGCGGGTCCCGGTGTGGTTCATGCGCCAGGCGGGTCGGTCCCTGCCGGAGTACCGCCAGATCCGCCGCACCGGCAGCATCCTCGACGCGGTGCGCGACCCCGATCTGGCCACCGAGATCACCCTGCAGCCGGTGCGGCGCTACGGCGTCGACGCCGCCATCCTCTACAGCGACATCGTGGTCCCGGTGGACGCCATCGGCTTCGGGGTGACCATCGAGCCGGGTGTCGGCCCGGTCGTGGCCCAGCCGTTCGCCGAGGAGTCCGACCTCGACCGCCTGCGCCCGCTGGATCCCGACGCCGACTGCCCCTACGTGGCCGACGCCGTCCGCACCCTGGTGGCGGAGCTGGGCGACGTGCCGCTCATCGGCTTCGCCGGCGCCCCGTTCACCGTGGCCAGCTACCTGGTGGAGGGCGGGCCGTCGCGCACGCTGGGGCGCACCAAGGCCATGATGCTCGGCCGGCCCGACCTGTGGGCCGCGCTGATGGACCGGCTGGCCGACATCGCCGTCGCCTCGCTGCGGGCCCAGGTGGTGGCGGGGGCCTCGGCCGTGCAGCTGTTCGACAGCTGGGCCGGGACCCTGTCGCCCGGCATGTACGAGCGCCACGTGCTCCCGGCCAGCGCCAAGGTGTTCGCCGGGGTGGCGGACCTGGGGGTGCCGGGCATCCACTTCGGCGTGACCACGGGCGAGCTGCTCGGGCTGCTGGCCAAGGCCGGGGCGTCGGTGGTCGGGGTCGACTGGCGGGTGCCGCTGGACGAGGCCCGCCAGCGGCTCGGGCCCGACGTGGCGGTCCAGGGCAACCTCGACCCCGCGGTGTGCCTGGCCCCGTGGCCGGCCGTGGCCGAGGCCGCCACCGACGTGCTCACCCGCAACGCCGGGCGGCCCGGGCACGTCTTCAACCTGGGCCACGGGGTGCTGCCCGAGACCGATCCGGACACCCTGGCCCGGCTGGTCGAGCTGGTCCACGGCTGGGAGGCGCCGCGATGACGTCGGGCCTGGTGGTCATGGCCTACGGCACCCCGGCCACACCCGCCGACGTCGAGGCCTACTACACCCACATCCGCCGGGGCCGCCCGCCGACGGCCGAGCAGCTGGCCGACCTCACCCGCCGCTACGACGCCATCGGGGGCATCTCTCCCCTGGCGGCCCGCACGCGCGCCCAGGTGGATGGGATCGCAGCCGCGCTGGAGGCCGTCGAGCCCGGGGCGTGGCGGGTGGCGTTGGGCAACAAGCACGCATCGCCGTTCCTGGAGGACGCGGTCGCCGAGCTGGCCGATGCGGGCGTGGAGCGGGTCGTGGGCCTGGTCCTGGCGCCCCACTACTCGCGGGGATCGATCGGCGAGTACCACGCCCGGGCGGGCGCGGCGGCCGCGGTCCGGGGGCAGGGCTACACCGGCATCGACCGCTGGCACGACGAGCCGGCCTGGCTCGACGCCCAGGCCGAGCGGGTGCGGTCGACCCGGGCCCCGCTCCCCGAGCGGACCACGGTGCTGTTCACCGCCCACTCGCTCCCCGAGCGGGTGCTGGAGGGCGACCCGTACGCCGACGAGCTGGAGGAGTCGGCGGCCGCGATCGCCAAGCGGGCGGATCTGGGCGACGCGTGGGGCCTGGGATGGCAGTCGGCGGGCCGCACGCCCGAGCCGTGGCGCGGTCCCGACATCCTCGACGCCATCCGCGAGCTCGCAGCCGGCGACGAGGTGCAGGGCGTCGTGGTGTGCCCCCAGGGCTTCGTGTCCGACCACCTGGAGGTGCTCTACGACCTCGACGTGGACGCGGCGCAGGTGGCGGGTGAGGTGGGCCTGGCGTTCGCCCGCACCGCGTCGATCAACGACGAGCCCGCGGTGATGACCGCCCTCGCCGAGCGGGTGCGGCGGGCGTGAGCGAGCACGTCGACCTGGCCGTCGTCGGGGCGGGCATCAGCGGCCTGGCCGCGGCCTGGGAGGCGCGGCAGCGAGGCGCCCGGGTGGTCGTCCTCGACGCCGGCGACCGGCCCGGCGGCAAGGTGCGGACGTCGGCGTTCGCGGGCGTGGACCTGGACGAGGCGGCCGACGCCTTCCTGGCCCGGGTGCCCGAGGCGGTGGACCTGTGCGCCGAGCTGGGCCTGGACGCCGACCTGGTGTCGCCGGCCACGGGGTCCGCCTACGTCTGGTGGGACGGCGCCCTGCGGCGGCTGCCTCCCGAGCAGCTGCTCGGCGTGCCGGTGGACGTGGACGCGGTGGCCGCGTCGGGCCTGCTCTCGCCGGCCGGGGTCGAGCGGGCCCGCCGCGACCTGACCCTGCCCGACGACCGGCCCGGCGGCGACGAGAGCGTCGGTGCGCTGGTGCGGCGGCGGCTGGGCGACGAGGTGCACGAGCGCCTGGTCGCCCCGCTGGTGGGCAGCATCTACGCGGGCGACTGCGATCGGCTGTCGCTGGAGGTGAGCGCGGCGCAGCTGGCTGCGGCCCGGGACCGCGATCCCGGCGACCCGAGCCTGGTGCGGGCCGCGGCCGCGCTGCGGGCCGCGGCGGTCGACACCGGCAAGCCCGTGTTCCTCGCCCCGGCCGGCGGCGTCGGGCGGCTGGTCGCGGCACTGGCGGAGGCCCTCGGCGACGACCTGCGCACCGGGTGCGAGGTCACCGCCGTCACGGCGTCCGGGACGGGGTTCGCGGTCGAGCCCGCGGGCCTGACGGCCGGCGCGGTGGTGCTGGCGGCCCCGGCCTTCGTCACCGGACCGCTGGTGTCCCCGCTGGTCCCGGAGGCGGGCGCGTTCGTGTCCGGGATCGACACGGCGTCGGTGGCGCTGGTGGCGCTGGCCGTGCCCCGCGACGGGATCGACTGCGCCATGGACGGGTCCGGGTTCCTGGTGCCCGACGGCGCGGGCCTGACCATCACCGCCTGCTCCTGGGTGACCAGCAAGTGGGCCCATCTGGGGGCGGACCCGGACGTGGCCCTGCTGCGGGCGTCGGTGGGCCGCGACGGCGACGGCCGGGCGGTGACCCTGGCGGACGATGCCCTGGTGACGGCGGTGCTCGACGACCTGGCCACCACCATGGGCGTGAAGGCCGCGCCGGCCGGCGTGCGCGTCACGCGCTGGCCCCGCTCGTTCCCCCAGCCCCGCCCCGGCCACCTGGCCGCGCTGGCCGAGGCCGAGGCGGCCGTGGCCCGCGTCTCGCCCCGCCTGGCGATCACCGGCGCCTGGGCCCGCGGCGTGGGCATCCCCGCCTGCATCCGGGGCGCCCGCGCCTCGACCGCAAGGGTGCTCACATCGTGATCCCGGCGGGCCGCCGCCGCGCCCCGCTGATCGGGGCCGTCGGGGTCCTGCTGGCGGCGGCGCTCGGGCTCGCGGGCTGGGCGCTGCGCGCCGACGACGGCGGCAGCGACCGCGCCACCCAGGTCGTCGACCAGCCCGTCCCGAGCACGACCGCGCCTCCGGCCCCGACGACCACGGCCGCCCCCGGCCCGGTGCTCCCCCAGCCCGAGGCGGCCCCGGCCGACCCGTACGCCGACACCCCCGACGTCGTGTACGGCACCCTGTCGCTGCCCACCATCGGCATGTCCCAGCAGCTGCACGAGGGCGTCACCCTGACCGCCATCGACCGGGGCCCGAGCCACTGGCCGGGCACGGCCATGCCGGGCCAGCTCGGCAACGTCGTGGTGGCCGGCCACCGCGTGACGCACACGAAGCCCTTCTACGACCTCGACCGGCTGGCCCCGGGCGACCCGCTGGTCTTCACGATGAACGACGGCACGACCTGGACCTACGAGCTGACCTCCACCGAGATCGTCAGCCCGGACGCCACCTACATCGTCGATCAGGTCCCGGACCACACGGCCACCCTCTTCGCCTGCCACCCGAAGCACTCGGCCGCCCAGCGCATCGTGGCCCACTTCCGCTTGGTCGGAGCATCATGACATCACAATGGTTGATGCTATGATGCACCCCTGAGGACGACCGTCACGCTGGAGCCAGACACCGAAGCGCTGGTTCGCCGCGCCATGAAGGAGCGGGGCCTGTCCTTCAAGGAAGCGATCAACTTGGCCATCCGCCAGGGCCTCGGTAAGACCTCCGCGCGCAAGCCGTACGACACGCCGACGTTCGATCTGGGCGTGCCGAAGGTGGACCTGACCAAGGCGCTTCAGATTGCCGGCGAGCTCGACGACGCCGAGTTCGTCCGCAAGATGCACGAAGGCCGTTGACCACAGATGAAGGTGGTGGACTCCAACGTCCTCGTCTACACCGTCAACCTGAGCGCTCCTCATCACAACGCAGCGAAGGCCTGGCTCGACACAGCGCTCAGCGGGACGGACACGATCGCGTTCCCGTGGATCGTGCTCGTCTCGTTCCTCCGGCTGACGACGAGTCGGGTCATCCTCGAAAGCCCGCTGCCTGCGGACGTAGCGATGGACATCGTGGAGGGATGGTTGGAGCCACCGAATGTCGTCGTGATCGAGCCGATGGCGCGGCACCTGGCGATCCTGCGCGGCTTGCTGGCGGTGCCGGGGAACGCGGCCAACCTCGTGAACGATGCGCACATCGCGGCGTTGGCGGTCGAGTACGGGGCGGAGGTCGTGTCCTTCGATCGGAACTTCGGGCGGTTCCCCGGAGTTCGGCTTGTCGTACCGGGGGGCGCTTAGGCCGCAGGCGCGCCGGCATGCGATCATCTGCGGCGACATGCAGAGGTTCCTGACAGCCCTCGCGTGCCTCGGGACGGGCGTGCTGATGGCCGCCGCCCTGCCGCCGTGGGGGTGGTGGCCGCTGGCGTTCCTGGGGGTCGCGCTGCTCGACCGGCTCATCGCCGACCGCTCGCGTGGAGCCCGGTTCTGGCGGGGGACGGCGGTGGGCCTGGGCCTGTACATCCCCTCGCTGGCCTGGATGATCGAGATGACCGCTCCGGGGTACGTGATCGCGACCCTGGCCTACGCCGCGCTGCTCGGGGGGGCCATGGTGATCGTGCCCGCGTCGGCGCCCGGGCGCTGGCTGGCGCTGCCCGGGGCGATCGCGCTGGCCGAGCTGCTGCGGTGGTCGTGGCCGTTCGGCGGGGTGCCGCTGTCCAGCCTGGCCGTCGGGCAGGTGGCCGGTCCGCTGGCGCCCGTGCTGCGGCTCGGCGGGGCGCTGCTGCTGGTCGAGATCACGATCATCGGGGGCATCGCCCTGGCCGCGCTGGCGAGCCGGCGGTGGCTGGCCGCGGGCGTGGCCGCGGCGGTCGTCGTGCTCGCCGTGGCCGGCGCCGCGGTCGGGCCCCGGGGCGAGCAGGTCGGGACGATGCGCGTGGCGCTGGTGCAGGGCGGCGGGCTCCAGGGCACGCGGGCCTGGAACACCGACGAGCGCAAGGTCTTCGAGCGCCACCTCGAGGCGAGCCAGAAGGTCGAGCCGCCGGTCGACCTCGTCGTCTGGCCCGAGGACGTGGTCGACGTGGACGCGCTGTCCGACGACCCCGAGGGCGCGGAGCTGGCCGACGAGGCCCGCCGGCTCGACGCCACGCTGATCGCCGGTGTGGTCGAGGACGCGGGGCCCGAGCACTTCCTCAACGCGTCGGTGGCGTTCGGCCCCGACGGTGCGATCGTCGACCGCTACGACAAGGTCCACCGGGTGCCGTTCGGCGAGTACGTGCCGCTGCGGAGCCTGCTGGAGCCGTTCGGCGGCGGGAACCTGACGGCGCGCGACGCGGTCATCGGCGAGCACCCCGCGCTGCTGGACACGCCGGCCGGCAAGCTGAGCGTGGCCATCTCCTGGGAGGTGTTCTTCGGCGACCGGGTGCGCGAGGGCGTCCAGGACGGGGCCGAGGTCGTCCTCAACCCGACCAACGGATCGTCCTTCTCGGGGACGCTGGTGCAGACCCAGCAGATCGCCTCGTCCCGCATGCGCGCCATCGAGAGCGACCGCTGGCTGCTCCAGGTGGCGCCGACCGGGTTCAGCGCGGTGATCGGCCCCGACGGGACGGTGCACCAGCGCTCGTCCGTGTCCGAGCAGGTCGTCCTGCACGACACCGTGGGGCGCCGCCACGGCACCACGCCCTACACCCGCTACGGCCTGGGGCCGGCGCTGGCGGTCGCGTTCGCGGGGCTGGCGGCGGGCTGGATCGTGGCTCGCCGCCGTCGCTCGCCGGCCGCCGAGGCGGGTGAGGACGTGGCCGAGCCGGACACGGCCACTCTCCCCGTCTAGCACCCACTGTGAGTGTGCACGCGCTCAGGGCGAGAGTGACGTCGAAACCCCCAGGATTGGCGTATTTTTATCGCCGCGAACGCCTCTGGGGATACCACCACGGTTCTCCGACTTGTTACGTTTCAGTGTCGAGGCGAGCTGGGTGGGGTGGGAGAGACGATGAGCTACAGCCTGGGCGTGGACCTGGGCGCCACGACTTGTTCGGTGGCGATCCGCCGCGGACCGGACATCGAGCCGTGCGCCATCGGTGAGACGGAGACGACCATGCCGGCCGTCGCGCTCCCGCGGGCGGACGGTTCGATGCTGGTGGGCGAGGCCGCCGACCAGCGCAGCCGCTATGAGCCCACGCTGGCAGCCCGCGAGGTGTCGGCCCGCCTGGGCGAGCCCGGCCCCATCGTCCTCGACAGCCAGACCGCCGATCCCCTCGCCCTCACCGAGGCGCTCATCGGCACGGTGATCCAGCGGGCCTCGGGCCCCGGCGAGTGGCCGGGCCACCTGGTGCTGACGCATCCGCTGCGCCTCGGCCCCGCGGTGGAGGAGCTGCTCGACCAGGCCGCCGCCCGGGTCACCACCAGCGAGGTGATGCTCGTCCCCGAGCCCATCGCCGCCATGGCCAAGCTGGCCCACGACGTCGAGCTGGCCCTGGGCACCACCGCGGTCGTCATCGACTTCGGCGGGTCCAGCTTCGACGTGACGCTCGTGCGGCGCACCGAGACCGGCTTCGACCTCATCGGCGAGCCCGCCAGCCTCCCGGAGTTCGGCGGCTTCGACGTCGACAACGCGGTGCTGGCCCACGTCGAGGAGATGCTCGGCGTCGACGTGACCACCCGGGTCGACATCGCCGACCACGACGGGATGTTCGCGCTGCGCCGCCTGCGCGCCGCCTGCCGGGCGGCCAAGGAAGAGCTGTCGTCGGTCCACGAGACCGTCGTCAACGTCGACCTCCCCGACATCCAGACCCAGGTCGCCATCGCCCGCGACGACCTCGAGCGCGGCATCGGCGGGGCGCTGGCCGAGGCCGTCGACCTGGTCGGTGCCATCGTGGCCGACGCGGGCCTCACCCTCGCCGACCTCCACGTGGCGCTCGTGGTGGGCGGGTCGTCCCGCATCCCGCTGCTGTCGCACCTCATCACCGAGCGCATCGGCCTGCCGATCGTCGCCGACCCGCTGCCCGAGCTGACCGTGAGCCTGGGCGCCGCCCTGTTCGCCGACGAGAACCCGCCGGAGGCCGGCCCCGCGGTCCCGGTCCCGCTGGAGCCGCCGGTCCCGCTTGCGCCGCCGCTGCCCGAGCCCGTCACCGTCCCCCCGGCCCCCGTCCTCGACTCCGGCCCGCACACCGATCCCGGGTTCTGGGGCATCGAGGCGCCCCAGCCCACCGGCCTCGGCGCCGACCAGCCCTGGGCCGATGCCCGCACGTCGGTGTTCGACGACGTGCAGCTGGGCGCGGGTGCGGGCGTGGCCGCCGGGATGGCCTCGGGCCTGCCCAGCGGCTTCGTGCCGCCCGTGAGCGACGAGCCCGCCGACCCCTTCCTGGACTACGGCGTCGGCCACGAGCCGGACAGCGCGGACGAGGCGTTCCGCCAGCTGACCACCGCCGACAGCGATCCGTTCCGCCATCTCGACACCGGCGACAGCGACCCGTTCCGCCAGCTCACCGCCAGCGACACCGACCCGTTCGGCACCCGCTCGGGGTCCGGCTCGCTGAGCGGCATGCGCGGGCGCAGCAGCCGCAGCAGCGAGTACGACGACGACGATCGCGACACGCCGCTCGACCCCAAGCCGCGCGGCTTCGGCGACTCCACCGACCCCCGCCTCATCGTCGGCGCCATCGGCGCCGGCCTGGCCATCGTGCTGCTGGGCGGGTTCGCCCTGGCCGCGGGCACCGGCGGCGGTGGCAACGACGACCCGGCCATCGCCGTCAACGACCCGCTGTCCACCGTGGCCACCTCGACCACGCTGTCGACCTCGGCACCCACCGAGGCCGCGACGTCGTCGGAGACGCCGTCCAGCAGCCGGCCCCGCACGACGACGACCCGGCCCCGCACGACCACCACCCGGCCGCGGCCCACCACCACGCCGACCACCGCGCCGCCCGACACGACGCCGCAGACAACGCCGCCGACATCGGGGACGACGTCCACCTCGACGTCGACTACAACGACGACCGAGTGCCAGACGACCACGACGACAAGTCCGGGCGACCCCTGCCCGCCCGCGTGACGTTCGGCACCGTCGCGGGCGCGTGGCGCTTCCCGGTCAAGTCGCTCCAGGGCGAGGCCGTCGACTCGCTGACGTTCGGCGACTCCGGGGCGCTGGACGACCGGATGTGGGGCATCGTGGACGCCGCCACCGGCAAGGTCCTGACCGCCAAGCGCTGGGCGGCGCTGCTGGAGGCGTCAGCCCGCCTGGAGGACGACGGCACCGTCGTGGTGACGCTGCCCGACGGGACCGAGCTCACCGCCGGCGACCCCGGGACCGCGGCCGTGCTGTCGGCCTGGCTGGACCGTGACGTCGCCCTGAGCCGGCCCCCGGAGGCCGGGCTGCCCTACGAGCTGACCATGGACCCCACCGACGACGCGTCCGACGTGTGGGACTTCGCCACCCCGCCCGGCAGCTTCGTGGACCTGGCCGCCGCCCACCTGCTCACCGACGCCAGCCTGGAGGCCGCGCGGCGCACCTATCCCGCCGGGGACTGGGACGTCCGCCGCTTCCGCCCGACGCTGCTGATCAGCGCCACGGACACCGGGGGCGGCTTCGAGGAGGACGGCTGGATCGGCCGCCAGGTCGCCTGCGGCGAGGTCGTGTTCGAGCCGTTCATGCCCACGCCCCGCTGCGCGATGCCCACCCGGGCGCAGCCCGGACTGGCCCGCGACACCGCCATCAGCCGCACGCTGACCGACCACCACGCGAACAACCTCGGCGTCTATGCCCAGGTGGTCAGAGGCGGTTGCGTTCGGATCGGCGACGAGGTGGCGCTAGCCTGAGCCGCCTTCGCGGCGCACCCCGGGATTCCACGACATCGGCGGGCAGCGGCGGCGCACGACCGACGGAACTTGACCCCGCGGTCAGTCGAACGGAAAGGTTGCGGGAATGCACGCCGAGGAACGTCCGCTGCGCATTGCGCTGCTGGCTTACCGGGGCAAGCCCCACGTCGGAGGCCAGGGCGTCTACGTGCGGCATCTGGCCAAGGCCCTGGTCGACATGGGCCACCACGTCGAGGTGCTGGGCGGACAGCCCTATCCCGTGCTCGATCCGCGCATCCCGTTGATCGAATTGCCCAGCCTGGACATCTACAACGACCACTTCCCCATGCGGATGCCCGGGCTGTGGGAGCTCAAGGACTGGACCGACATGGCCGAGGTCACGTCGTTCTCGTTCGGCCAGTTCCCCGAGCCGCTCGCCTTCAGCCTGCGTGCCTGGCGCCACCTGCGCGAGCGCCGCGACGAGTTCGACCTGGTCCACGACAACCAGTGCCTGGGCTACGGGCTGCTGGCCATCCAGCGGGCCGGGTTCCCGGTGCTGGCCACCGTCCACCACCCCATCACGGTGGACCGCCGCCTGGAGATGGCGCACGCCGAGACCTGGTACAAGCGCCTGACGCTGCGCCGCTGGTACTCGTTCACCAACATGCAGACCCGGGTGGTCCAGCGCCTGCCCCGGGTGGTGACGGTGTCGGAGAACTCGTTCCGGGACATCGCAGCCGATCACGGCGTCGACCCCAACAAGATGGACATCGTCCCCGTGGGCGTGGACGTCGACCTGTTCCGCCCGCTGCCCGACGTGGCCCAGGTGCCCGGCCGGCTGATCACCACGGCCAGCGCGGACGTGACCATGAAGGGCCTGGCCTACCTGCTGGAGGCGCTGGCCAAGCTGCGCACCGAGCGCCCCGAGACCCACCTGGTGGTCATCGGGAAGCGCAAGGTCGGCGGCCGGTCCGACGAGACCATCCGCCAGCTGGGCCTGGAGGACGCGGTCGAGTTCGTCACCGGAGTGCCCGAGCAGCGGATCATCGAGCTCTACAGCGAGGCCCAGTTGGCCGTGGTGCCCTCGCTGTACGAGGGCTTCTCCCTGCCCGCCATCGAGGCCATGTCGTGCGGCACGCCGCTCATCGCCACCTCGGGCGGCGCGCTGCCCGAGGTCGTCGGGGCCGACGGCGACACCGCGCTGGTGGTGCCGCCCGGCGACAGCGAGGCCCTGGCGTCCAAGCTGCGCTGGGCGCTCGACCGCGACGACCTGCGGGCCACCGTGGGCGCCCGCGGCCGCCAGCGGGTGGTCGACCAGTGGTCGTGGCGCCACACCGCCGCCAAGACCGTCGAGCAGTACCGCATCCTGTTGCGCCAGCAGGGAGCGTCCTGAGCCATGCTCACCGTCGACTACGACCGCCTGGGCCTGCGCGCCGGCGACCGCCTCCTCGACCTGGGCTGCGGCGCGGGCCGCCACGCCTTCGAGGCGCTGCGGCGCGGCGCCCGGGTGACCGCCTTCGACTACGACGAGGCCGAGCTCAAGGACGTGGCCGCCATGGCCAGCGCCATGGACCAGGCCGGCGACGTGCCCGAGCCGGGCCGCAGCGGCGTGACCCGGGGCGACGCCACCGCCCTGCCGTTCCCCGACGGGGCCTTCGACCGCATCATCGCGGCCGAGGTGATGGAGCACATCTCCGACGACGAGGCCGCCATGCGCGAGCTGGTCCGGGTCCTGCGCCCGGGCGGGACGATCGCGGTGACCGTGCCCACGTTCCTGGCCGAGCGCATCTGCTGGGCGCTTTCGGACGAGTACCACGCCCCCTTCGTGGCCGGCGGCCACGTCCGCATCTACACGGCGGCCGAGATGCGCAACAACCTGGTCACCGCGGGCGTCGAGCCCTACGCCGCCCACAAGGAGCACGGCATCCACGCCCCGTACTGGTGGCTGAAGTGCGCGGTCGGGCCCACCAACGACGACCATCCCCTGGTCAAGGCGTACCACGCCGCCCTGTGCTGGGACATCGGCGGGGCGCAGCCGTGGTCGCGCTTCACCCGGGCCGCGGACCGGGTCCTCACCCCGGTCATCGGCAAGAGCCACGTGACCTACGCCCGAAAAGCCGGCGGCGCGGGGGCCGCGGCGTGACGCTGGTCGATGTCCCCGGCGTCGTCACCGCAGCTGCGCTGCAGCGGACGGTCGACGCCGTCGCCGAGTGGCAGCTGCCGTCGGGCATGATCCCCTGGTTCCCGGGCGGCCACGCCGATCCCTGGAACCACGTCGAGGCGGCCATGGCCCTGACCCTGGGCGAACGCCACGCGGAGGCCGAGCGGGCCTTCGACTGGCTGGCCGGCCTGCAGCGGCCCGACGGCTCCTGGCACCAGTACTACCTGCCCGACCGGGTCGAGGCCGACAAGCTCGACGCCAACGTCATCGCCTACGTGGCGACCGGCGTGTGGCACCGCTGGCTGTGCACCGGCGACCGCGGCTTCGCCGAGACCATGTGGCCGGTGGTGGAGCGGGCCGTCGACTTCGTGCTCGACCTCCAGACGCCGCGGGGCGAGATCCTCTGGGCCCGCCACGCCGACGGCACACCTTGGTCGTTCGCCCTGCTCACCGGGTCCTCGTCCATGTGCCACAGCCTGCGCTGCGCGGTGGCGCTGGCCGAGCTGCTGGGCCACGAGCGGCCGGACTGGGAGCTGTCGGTCGCCCGGCTGACCCACGTCATCCGCCACGTGCCCGACGCCTTCTCGCCCAAGCACCGCTGGGCGATGGACTGGTACTACCCGGTGCTCACCGGCGTGGTCCTGGGCGACGAGGGCCGCGAGCGGCTGGCCGAGCGCCACCGGGCCTTCGTCATGGACGGCTGCGGGGTGCGCTGCGTGTCCGACCGGCCCTGGGTCACCGCCGCCGAGACGTGCGAGTACGCCATGGCCAACCTGGCCGTGGGCAACGAGGACATCGCCCGCGACCTGTTCGCCTGGGCCCAGCGCTACCGCCACGAGGACGGCCGCTACTGGACCGGCACGGTGTTCCCCGACGAGGGCCGCTTCCCCGCCGGCGAGCGTTCGACCTACACGGCCTCGGCGGTCATCCTGGCGGCCGACGCCCTGGCCGGCGGCTCGCCCGCCAGCGGGCTGTTCACCCGCCATGACGAGCTGCTGCCCGAGCTGTTCGACGCCGAGGACGCCGAGCAGGTCACCGACCGGGACTAGACCCGGCTCGACCTTCTCAGCACCCGCAGCGACCCCACGGCCCCGGTCTCCTCGAACAGCCCGCTGGCCAGCGCGGGCAGGTAGATCTGCTCGTACGGCGGCCGGCCGCCGTCGGCGGGATCGGGGAACACGTCGTGGATGGCGAGCACGCCGCCCGGCACCACGTGCGGCGTCCACAGCTCGTAGTCGAGCCGGGCGGGCTCGACGCCGTGGCCGCCGTCGATGAACAGGAACGCCAGCGGCGTGGCCCACGCCCGCGCCACCGCAGGCGACGGCCCGACCAGGGCCACGACCGTCGTCTCCAGGCCCGCGTCGTGGATGGTGCGCCGGAAGTGGGGCAGGGTGTCCATCTTGCCCACGGCCGGGTCGACCAGATCGGGCTCGTGCCACTCCCAGCCGGGCTGGTTCTCCTCCGAGCCCCGGTGGTGGTCGAGGGCGAAGAGCAGCCGGCCCTGCTCCTGTGCGGCCGCGCCCAGGTAGACGCTGGACTTGCCGCAGTAGCTGCCGACCTCCAGCAGCGGGCCGGCCACGGGGAGGTCGCAGGCCGCCTCGTACAGGGCCAGGCCCTCGTCGGCGGGCATGAAGCCCCGGGCCTCCTCGGCCCGCTTCCGCAGATCCGGGTCCATGCCCGCGGCGTCCATGGTCACGGCGGGCGACCGTAGTACCCGCGCGGCGTAGCGTGGCAGCCCATGACCATCAGACGAGCAGGGGGCGTCCTGGTGGCTGTGCTGCTGGTGCTGGCGTCGTGCGGGGACGACGACGACGGGAACAGCAGCGCACCCACCACCGAGGGGTCGACCACCAGCGGTTCGGAGGAGACCACCACCACGGCCCAGCAGCTGCCGCTCGACCAGATCGACGTGAAGCTGACCCAGGTGGGCCAGGCCGACACGCCCACCTCGCTGGTCACCCGGCCCGGGTCCGACACGCTGTACGTGTCCGAGCGGGCCGGCCGGGTGCGGCCGATGACCCCCGACTTCCAGCTCGGCGACCCGATCGTCGACATCGTCGACGAGGTGGTCACCAACTCCGAGCAGGGCCTGCTCGACCTGGAGTTCTCGCCCGACGGCAACACGCTCTACCTCAGCTACAACGTGCCGCCCGACGGCGACACCCGCATCGCCGCCTACACCATGAACGGCGACACCGTGGACCCGGCGTCGCGGCGCGAGCTGCTGGCGGTCGACCAGCCGTTCCCCAACCACAAGGGCGGCGACATCGAGATCGGGCCCGACGGCTTCCTGTACATCGGGCTGGGCGACGGGGGCGCGGGCGGCGACCCCCTCCAGAACGGCCAGAACACCAACGTGCTGCTGGGCAAGATCCTGCGCATCGACCCCACCCAGCCGGCCGGCGGCAAGCAGTACGGGATCCCGCCCGGGAACCCGTTCGCCGGCGGCGGCGGCGCCCCCGAGGTGTGGGCCTACGGGCTGCGCAACCCGTGGCGGTACACGTTCGACCCCCGCAACGACGACCTGTGGATCGCCGACGTTGGCCAGGACCAGTGGGAGGAGATCGACCTGCTGCCCGCGGCCTCGGGCGGCGGAGCCGGCGCCAACCTGGGCTGGAACAAGATGGAGGCCACCCACAGCTACCAGGGCGGCACCAACCCCGACGGGGCCGTCCTGCCCATCTTCGAGTACAGCCACGACGACGGCTGCTCGATCTCGGGCGGGGTCGTCTACAGCGGCACCAACGTCCCCGGGCTGACCGGCGCCTACCTGTTCACCGACTTCTGCAACGGGAGCCTCCGCGCCGTGCGGGCCGAGAACGGCGCGCTCACGGAGCAGCGGGTCTTCAGCGCCACGGGGACCGACCTGATCGCCTTCGGGGAGGACAACGACGCCAACGCGTACGTCCTCTCGCTCGACGGCGGCATCTACCGGATCGACCCGGCCTGAGGTCGAGCGCCATGGAGATCCTCCACATCGCCACGCCCGCCGAGTGGGCTGACGCCCAGCGGACCGGTCGGGTGACACCGGCCGGGCTGGCCACCGACGGGTTCGTGCACTGCTCGACCCGCGAGCAGCTCCCGGGCACGCTGGACCTCGTGTTCCGGGGCGCCGGCCCGCTGGTCGTGCTGGTGCTCGACTCCGACGACTTCGACGACGTGCGCTGGGAGGGCGACCCCGTTGCCTTCCCGCACGTCTACAGCGCCATCCCGACGGCGGTGGTGAAGGCCACGGAGGACGTCACGGCGCCCGGAGCGTGAACGCCAGGGTGAGGGCGAGCCAGCCGTCCTCGCTCGCCGCGGCCACCACGCTCGCCGACCCGAACGCCCTCTCGGCGTCGGCCCGCTGGCCGTCCAGCAACCCGCTCACCACCAGGAGCCCGCCCGGCTCGACGGCACGCTCGATCGCTGTCGCCAGCGCGAGGTGGTCGGGCAGCAGCAGGTTCGCCACGACCAGCGGGAACCGATCGGCCACCCCGCCGATGGTGTCGGTGACCGCCAGCCGGTCGCCCATCCCGTTGCGGGCCGCGTTGGCCGTGGTCGCGGCGCGGGCGGCCGGGTCGATGTCGACCCCCACGGCCTCGGCGGCGCCGAGGGCCAGCGCGGCCAGGGCCAGGACGCCGCTGCCACAGCCCACGTCCAGCACCCGCTCCCCGCCCTGGACCAGCTCCACCAGCGCGGCCAGGGCCAGCCGGGTGGAAGGGTGAGCGCCCGATCCGAAGGCCCGGCCCGGGTCCACGATCACCTCGACCCCCGGGACGGCGGCGGGTGCGACCCACGGCGGCCGGACGACCAGCCGGTCCCCCACGGTGACGGCGCGGGCGTAGGGCCGCCAGGCGTCGAGGGCGGCGGCGAGGTCGACCACCACCGTCTCCGCGGGCCAGCGGTCCGCCACCGCGGCCAGCAGCGGCTCCGGGTCGCCGCCCGCGTCGAGGACCACGCCGCCGGGCACGGTCCGTTCCGCGATAGCCGACGCGCCCGCCTGCCACAGCCGGTCGGCGGCCAGATCGGCGTCGGCGACCGGCACCGTGACCCGCACGGTGCGGTCGCCGCCGCCCTCGCTCACTTCGGTCGGGCCAGGGTCAACAGGTAGTCGCCCGCCGGATCGGTCCACACGCCCGTCACCCGCATGCCGGCCTGGCTCAGGTCGCGCCGGACCTGGTCGAAGGTGAACTTGGTGCTGATCTCCGTGCGCATCTGCTCCCCCGCCGTGAACTCGACGCTGAGGTCGAGCGCGGAGATGGAGATGGCCATGTCCTCCGTCGCCTCCAGCCGCATCTCGATCCAGCGGTTCTCCTCGTCCCAGACCGCCCGGTGGACGAAGCGGTCGGGGTCGAAGTCGGCGGCCAGCTCGCGGTTGAGCACGGTCAGCAGGTTGAGGTTGAACGAGGCCGTGACGCCGGCGGCGTCGTCGTAGGCCGCCACCAGCCGCTCGACCGGCTTGACCAGGTCGGTGGCCAGCAGGAACCGGTCCGACGGCCCCAGCATCCGGGCGATCTCGCCGAGGAAGCTGCGGCGCTGGTCCGGCGTGAAGTTGCCGATCGTGCTGCCCAGGAACGCCACCAGCCGGGGAGCTTCCACGTCCGGGATCTCGTCCAGGTGCTCGTGGAAGTCGCCGACCACGGCGTGCACCCCGATGCCCATGTCGTCGGCCACGGCCTGGGCCGCGGCCCGCATGGTGCCGTCGGCCACGTCGAAGGGCATGTAGCCCGCCAGCCCCGCGGGGCCCGCGGCCATGGCGTCGAGCAGCACCCGGGTCTTCTCCGACGTGCCCGAGCCCAGCTCGACCAGCACGGTCGCGCCGGCGGCCTCGGTGATCTCGCCGGCGGAGCGCCGGAGCAGGTCCCGCTCCGTGCGGAACGGGTAGTACTCCCGGGTGCGGGTGATCTCCTCGTACAGCTCGCAGCCGCGGTCGTCGTAGAACCAGACCGGCGGCATCGTCTTGGGCCGGGCCGACAGCCCGGCCCGGGCATCGCGCCGCAGGGCGCGGCGCAGGTCGTCGGGGACCAGGCGGACGTCGACCTCCACGGTCCCGGCGGCCAGGAGCGTCGCCGTCATCGGTCCACCGCCAGCCGCAGGCCGGTGAAGGGCCACCGGGACTGCGGGTAGAAGAAGTTGCGGTAGGTCCCGCGGGTGTGGCCGGCCGGGGTCACGCAGGCGCCGCCCCGCAGCACCTGCTGGTTGACCATGAACTTGCCGTTGTACTCACCCACCGCGCCGGGCGCGGGGTGGAACCCGGGGTAGGGCGAGTAGGAGCTGGCCGTCCACTGCCACACGCTGCCGGCCCACTGCTCGCCGCAGGACAGGGGATGCAGGCCCGGCCCGGCCAGGCCGTCCATGTCGAGGCCCGGGGCCGTGCGGACGCCGGACAGCGCCGGCTCGCGCTCGACCGCCACGACCTCCCACTCGGCCTCGGAGGGCAGGCGGGCGCCGGCCCAGCGGGCGAACGCGTCGGCCTCGTACCAGCTCACGTGAACGACCGGCTCGTCGGGCGCCACGGGCCGGGGACCTGTGAGCGTCTGGACGGACCAGCCGTCGATGTCGCGGGCGTCGAGGGCCCAGTACTCGGGGGCCTCCCAGCCCTCGGACTGC
>DATBGF010000052.1:0-10891 GCA_036558145.1 Acidimicrobiales bacterium | reverse complement strand
GCCGGCAGGTCGACACGGTGCTCGTGCTCTTCCACTTCAAGTCGGGACCGTTCGCCCGCCGCCTGGGGATGCCCCAATCGCTGCGGACCGCCGCCCGCGCCCTCCCCGCCGCCTGATCCGGGCGTGACCGTGCCGGGTCGCCCGGGCTAAAGAGGAGCCCGGACAATCCTCCTGCATGGGAGAACGGCGTGGCGGAATTCCTGCCGCTGGTCACGTTCGCGGTCGCGACCGCGATCACCCCGGGGCCCAACAACATCATGCTCACGGCTTCCGGCGCCAATTTCGGCTTCCGGCGCACACTCCCGCACATGCTGGGGGTCGCCATCGGCTTCACGATCATGGTGCTGGCGATCGGGCTGGGGCTGAGCGCGCTCTTCGAACATTTCCCGCTCATCCACCAGGTCCTGCGCTATGGCGGCCCTGCCTATCTGCTCTATCTCGCCTATCGCATCGCCACGGCGGCGCCGACAACGCCGGACGCGGCCCGGATCGTGTCGAGCATCTCGCCGGTGAGCTTGAGGTCGAACAGGGTGTCGACGAGGAGCGACGCCTCGCCGTCGACGACGAGGCCGGCGTTGCTCCAGCCCCAGCTGCCGTCCGGCTGGAGGTAGGCGTAGGTGCCGTCACCGATCTCGTGGAGCCCGCGGGTGTACGGAGTGGTGGCCATGGCGACCATCGTCCCACTCGGCCGGCCGCCGCTCACTGCGGTTCTGGTGAACAGAAAAGTTGACTCTCTCTGACTTAACTTTGCTATTATCGCAACTGTCCGATGAGACAGAGCAGGAGGCTCCCCGCCATGCTGATGCGCTTCGATCCGTTCCGTGAGCTCGACCGCTGGGCCGACCAGGTGAACCAGGTGGCCCGCCAGGCGACGTCGTCCATGGCCATGGACGCGGTGCGCCACGGAGACCAGGTGTTCGTGAACTTCGACCTTCCCGGCGTCGACCCCGAGTCCATCGACCTCACCGTCGAGCGCGACACGCTGACCGTCACCGCCGTGCGCCGCTTCGACCGGGCCGAGGGCGACGAGGTGCTGGCCAACGAGCGGCCGCAGGGCACGTTCACCCGCCGGCTGCTGCTGGGCGACATCCTCGACACCGGCCGCCTCGAGGCCGCCTACGACCACGGTGTGCTCTCGATCACCATCCCGGTGTCCGAGAAGGCCCAGCCCCGCAAGATCGAGGTCGGCGGCGCCCACACCCGGACGCCCATCGAGGCCGAGTCCCACAGCTGAGCCTCGGGATCAGTCGGCCGGGCGGGTCCCCCGCTGCCCGGTCGACCCAGGAACACCCGCGATCGGCCCTCACCGCAGGTGGGGGCCGATCGCTCGCGCTCCGGCGGGGGTCACGTTACGATCCGTGGCCAGGCGCATGACGTGAGGGAGGCCCGGATGGCAGTCAGCGCGTACATCCTCATCCAGACCGAGGTGGGCAAGGCCGCTCAGGTCGCCGACGAGGTCGGCAACATCGACGGGGTGGTCTCGGCCGAGGATGTCACCGGCCCCTACGACGTGATCGCCCGGGCCGAGTCCAACACCGTGGATGAGCTGGGGAAGATGGTGGTCAGCCGGGTGCAGATGATCGAGGGCATCACCCGGACCCTCACCTGCCCGGTCGTGCACCTCTAGCTAGAGCGAGCGGGTCGTCCCGACCTGGATCGCCCGCAGGGCCAGGCCCATCACGAACAGGCTGCCCAGGCCGAAGAGCAGGTAGCGCCGGTGGGCCAGCTGGTGGCGGTAGCTGTAGATGATGCCGACCGAGGCCAGCGCCACGAACCCGTAGAAGGCGTGGAACTGGCCCGCGTCGAGGTCCTCGCGGGTGACCAGCAGTGTGCCCAGCACCACCTGGACGACGACGGCCACGTAGGCCGCGCCCGTGCACCACCACAGGGCCCGGTGGCGGAACCGGGGCCACTGATGGGCGGCCAGGGCCCACAGGCCGGCGACACCGTTGGCCACGACGACCACCCACGCCCACCCGACGTGGGCGTCGCGCAGCACTCCGGCCGCCGGGTCAGCTACCGCCGCCGGGCGAGCCGGTCGACACCTCGTACGACCACAGCTCGCTCGACACCGACACCGGACCCCCGTGGGGGGCGGGCCGGTCGGCGCCCTGGTGCCCGTGGCCGAACGCGGGGCTGTTGACCCACGCCTGGAACGCCTCCTCGTCCCGCCAGCGGGTGATCACCAGCCAGGTCGTGCGCTCGTCGGTCGGGCGGAGCAGCTCGAAGCCCTCGAAGCCGTCCTGGTCGTCCACGGCGCCGGCCCGGGCGGCGAACCGCTTGCCCAGCTCGTCGCCGGAGCCCTCGGGCACTGTGATGGCGTTGATCTTGATGACGGTCACCCGGACATCATGCCGGGATCGGTCGCCGCGGCGAAAAGCTCGTGGTCACGCCGGCCGCCGGCGGCGCCGTGGCGGATGTAGAACTCGGTGCCCAACGCGGCGGCGAACGCCTCGGGCGGCATGGCGAAGAACATCCCCATGTCCCCGATCTGGCTGGCGTGGGCCTCCATGGCCGCCCGCTTGCGGTCGAGCCACGCCGTCACGTCGATGGCCGTCGTGATCACCTCGTCGGGCATGCCGAACGTGATGCCCGGGTCGCTGAGGTCGGGCATGTTCGGGTCGACCTCCTCGCCGGAGGCGACGGCGGCCTCGATGAGCCCGCGGATGTGCTCGCGGCTCACGGTGACCTCGAGGACCTCGGGCGTGCCAGCCAGCTCGGCCGCCCGGGTACCGACCCGGTGGACCTGGATGTGGTCGGGGTGGCCGTAGTTGCCGTTGGGGTCGTAGATGGTGAGCAGGTCGGCGCGCTCCTCCCGCAGGACGTCCGCCAGCATCTCGGCCGCCTTCTCCACGTCGGCCCGCCAGAAGCAGCCCGGGTCGTCGTTGTCGTCCGTGCCCATCATCCCGGAGTCGCCGTAGCCCAGCCACACCAGCCGGGACGTGCCCAGCGCCACCGCCGAGCGCTCGGCCTCGACCCGGCGCCGCTCGACCAGCGTCTCGCCCTCGGCCAGCAGGCCGTCGGGCACCTCGCCGTGCTCGCCGTCGGTGGCGTAGACGATCACGACCCGGTGTCCCTGGGACACCGCCCGGGCCAGGCTCCCGCCCTGGATGATCGTCTCGTCGTCGGGGTGGGCGTGGAACGCAACCAACGTGGCCATGCGACGAGGCTAAGGCGCGACAGCGCCGGCGCCTCCCGGGTTCACGCGGTCAGGCGACTGCGCCGGTCTCGCGCAGCTTGGCGATGCGGTCGGCGTCGAAGCCGGCGCCGGCCAGGATCTCGTCGGTGTGCTGGCCGGCATGGGCCGGCGGGCGGGCGACCGCGGCCTCGGTGCGCGAGAACCGGGGGGCGGGGCCGGGCTGGGGGATGCCCGCCACCTCCACGAAGGTCCCGCGGTGGACGTTGTGGGGGTGCGCCACCGCCTCGGGGATGGTGAGGACCGGGGCGAAGCACACGTCGGTGCCCTCCATGATCTCGCACCACTCGTCCCGGGTCTTGGTGCGGAAGATGCCGGCCAGCCGCTCCTTCAGCGCCGGCCACTGGGCCCGGTCGTGCTGCCAGGGCAGGTCCTCGCCCTCCAGGCCGGTGAGGCGCAGCAGCTCGGCGTAGAACTGGGGCTCGATCGACCCGATGGAGACATAGCCGCCGTCGGCGGTCTCGTAGACGTCGTAGAAGTGGGCGCCGGTGTCGAGCATGTTGGTGCCGCGCTCGTCGTTCCAGATGCCCATGGCCCGCATGGAGTGCGTCATGGTCATGAGCGCCGCGGCGCCGTCGACCATGGCGGCGTCGATCACCTGGCCCTGGCCCGAAGTGCGCGCCTCCAGCAGCCCGGCCACGATGCCGAACGCCAGCAGCAGTCCCCCGCCGCCGAAGTCGCCGACCAGGTTGAGCGGCGGCACCGGGGCCTCGCCCCGGCGCCCGATGGGATCGAGCGCCCCGGCCAGCGAGATGTAGTTGATGTCGTGGCCGGCGGTCGGGGCGTAGGGCCCGTCCTGGCCCCAGCCGGTCATGCGCCCGTACACGAGGCGGGGGTTGCGGGCCAGGCACTCGTCGGGACCGAGGCCGAGGCGCTCGGTCACGCCGGGGCGGAAGCCCTCGATGAGGGCGTCGGCCCGCTCGACCAGGCTCAGCACCACCTCGACGCCGTCGGGGCTCTTGAGGTCGACGCCCACGGACCGCCGGCCCCGGGCCAGCAGGTCGGCCGGCGGCCGCTCGGGGTCGCCGCCCTGCACCGACTGGGCGCGGTCGACCCGGATCACGTCCGCGCCCATGTCGGCCAGCATCATCCCGCAGAACGGTCCGGGGCCGATCCCGGCGAGCTCGATGACGGTGATTCCGGCGAGGGGTCCCATGGGCTCGGTGTCTCCAGGTGGGTCTAGGGGTGGGCGAGGGCGTGGGTGCTGACGGCGTCGATGACCGTAGGCCAGTGGGCGGCCGGCAGGTCGTGGCCCATGCCCTCGATGCGCAGCAGCTTGGCATCGGGGACGACCTCGGCCGTGCGCTCGCCGCCGCTGATGGCGACCAGCGGGTCTGCCGTGCCGTGGATCACGAGCGTGGGCACGTCCAGCCGGGACAGGCCGGGCGACCGCGGGTCCGAGGCCATGATGCCGGCGAGCTGGCGGGCCGCCCCCGCGGGGTCGTAGCCCCGCTCCCAGGCCAGGGCGGCGACCCGGCGCACCCGGTCCTCGTCGATCATGCCCGGCGTGCCGATCACCCGGGAGACGGCCACCGAGGCGTCCATGTGCTCCTCGACGGTGGTCGAGGGCGGTCGCATGAGCATCTGCATGGCGTCGGGCGTCGGCGCTCCCACGTCCGGATCGCCGGTGGTCGACATGATCGAGGTCAGCGTGAGCACCCGATCGGGATGGTCGATGGCCAGCTGCTGGGCGATCATCCCGCCCATGGAGGCGCCGACGACGTGGGCGGCGTCGATGCCCAGGTGATCGAGCAGGCCGGCGGCATCGTCGGCCATGTCGCCCACCAGGTAGGGGACGCTGACGCTCTCGCCGGTCGCGCGGGCGGTGAGCACGGCGATGACGTCGATCGGGGTGTCCATGTGCGTGGACAGGCCGACGTCGCGGTTGTCGTAGCTGACCACCCGGAAGCCGCGGTCCGCGAACCCCTCGATCAGCTCGTCGGGCCAGCTGACCCGCTGGGCGGACAGGCCCATGATCAGGAGCAGCGGAGGGCCGCCCGGATCACCGGCTTCCTCGTAGTAGATCTCGATCCCGTTGGCCGCGGCGGTCGGCATCCGGCCATCGTCCCCGGTCTTGACCGCCCGGTCAAGCGCGCACAGGCTCCTAGGGTGAGGTCGTGACGACGTTCGGCGTGCACACCGGAGTCCAGAACACGACCGTGGCCGAGCTGGCCGACCTGTGGCGGCGGGCCGAGGACCTCGGGTTCGACTCGATCACGGTGTGGGACCACTTCTACTCGTCGGACCTGAGCACCTACGAGTGCCACGAGGCGGTCTCGCTGCACGCGGCGCTGGCGTGCTCCACGAGCCGGGTGCGCTGCGGCTGCCTGGTGTACTCGGCCGGGTACCGCCACCCCGGCGTGCTGGCCAAGGCGGCCGCCACGATCGACCACCTCTCGGGCGGGCGGGCCGAGATCGGCCTGGGGGCGGGCTGGGCCGAGGCCGAGTACCGGGCCTTCGGGATCCCCTTCCCGCCCATCGGCGAACGCCTGGACCTGCTGGACGAGGCGACCGCCGCGGTGCGGGCGCTCCTGCACGACGGGGTGGCGTCTAGCGAGGGGAAGCACGTGACGCTCCAGGAGGCCCGCTGCGAGCCGCGGCCGGTCCAGGCCCGGCTGCCGGTGTGGATCGGCGGGGCGGGCGAGCGTCGCACCGCCGCCATCGCGGCCCGCCATGCCGACGGCTGGAACGTGCCGTTCGTGTCCCCCGAGGTCCTGGCCCGGAAGCGGGCCGTGCTGGCCGACCACTGCGCCACGGCGGGGCGGGATCCCGCTGAGGTCGGCCTCGGCGTCAACGTGATCGTGTGCGACGACGACGCCTCGCTGGCGGCCCAGTTCGGGCCCCGCGCCGAGGCGGTCCGGCCGGGATCGGTGGTGGGGACCAGCGTCGACGAGGTGACCGAGGCGCTGGCCCGCTACGTTGCGGCCGGCGCCGGCACGGTCAACGTCGCGCTGCGAGCACCGTGGAACCCCGCCGCCCTGGACCGGGCGGGCGCCGCGGTGGCCGCCCTGCGCTGACCGCCTGGACCCGACAGCACGAGAGCCTGACCGCCCCGCGCGACGCCACGACCACGACCGCAACGACCACCCAGCTGAGCCCGACATGTCCGAAGTCCGCATCGACGAACTGACCGGCGCCACGGTCGTGATGGCCGGGAGCCGCCAGCAGCGGCCCAACCGGCCGGCCGCGTCGTGCCCGTTCTGCGTGGGCGGCCTCGAGGCTCCCGAGCCCTACGACGTTCTGGCGTTCCCCAACCGCTGGCCGTCGTTCCCCGACGGGCGCTGCGAGGTCGTGCTGTACACGCCCGAGCACGATCTCACCTTCCCCGACCTCGGCTCCGACGGGGCCCGCCGGGTCGTCGACCTGTGGGCGGAGCGGACCGAGGCGCTGGGGACGCGGCCGGACGTGGCCTACGTGCTGGTGTTCGAGAACCGCGGCGAGGAGGTGGGCGCCACCATCGCCCATCCCCACGGCCAGATCTTCGCCTACGAGCACGTCCCCGACGGCCCGCTGGGCGAGCTGCGCCGGGCAGCGAGAGGCGACTGCGCCCTGTGCGCGCGGCCCGACCCGGCCCTGATCGTGGCCGAGGCCGCCGGCTGGCGGGCCTGGGTGCCCGAGGCCAGCGCCTACCCCTACAGCCTGGTGCTCGCCCCCGACGTGCACCGCCCCGACCTGCCCTCGCTCGACGGCCCCCAGCGTGACGGACTGGGCGACCTGCTCGTCGACGTGCTGGCCCGCCTCGACCAGCTGTTCGACGCCGCTCTCCCCTACATGCTCTGGATCCACCAGCGGCCCACCGACGGCGGCGCGTGGCCCGAGGCCCACCTGCACGTCCACATCGTGTCCCCGATGCGCTCCCCCGGCGTGCAGCGCTACGTGGCCGCGGCCGAGCTCGGCAGCGGCGAGTTCGTCAACCCGGTCGTCCCCGAGGACGCCGCGGCAGCACTGCGAGGAGCGTGACGTGGGACTGCGTGCCTGGGCGCCCGGCCGGGTCAACCTCATCGGCGACCACACCGACTACATGGGCGGGCTCGTGCTGCCCATGGCCATCGGCCTGGGCACCGAGATCACCGGCGACCACGGCGGCAACTGGGTGATGCTGGGGTCGGACCGGTTCGACGGCGTGGCCGAGATCCCCCTCGCCGGGGTGGACGACCCGGCCGCGGTCGAGCCGCCGTGGGCCCGCTACGTGGCCGCCGTGGTGGGCGAGATCACCCCCGACGACGGGCTGGTCGGCATGGTGCACTCGACACTGCCCGCGGGCAGCGGCCTGGCGTCGTCGGCCGCGCTCCAGGTCGCGGTGGCCACCGCCCTCGGGGCGGACCTCGGCGACCCGCTGGCGGTGGCCCAGGCCTGCCAGCGGGCCGAACAGCGGGCCACGGGCGTCCCGGTGGGGATCATGGACCAGCTCGTCTCGCTGGCCGCGGTGGAGGGCTCGGTGCTGCGCATCGACTGCGACGCCCTCACCATCGACCAGGTCCCGTTCCCCGAGGACGCCGAGATCGTGGTCATCCACTCCGGCGAGCACCGGGAGCTGACCGGATCGGCCTACGCCATGCGGCGCGCCGAGTGCGAGGCGGCCGAGGCGGTGGTCGGGCGCCTGCGCGACGCCGACCCGGTCGACGTCGAGGCCATCGAGGACCCGGTGCTGCGGCGCCGGGCCCGCCACGTGACCACGGAGAACCGACGGGTCGACGCCCTGGCCAGCGCGCTGGCCAAGGACCAGCTGGCCTACGCGGGCGAGCTCCTGGTCGCCAGCCACGCCAGCCTGCGGGACGACTTCGAGGTGTCGACCCCGATGCTCGACCAGATCGTGGGCACGGTGCGGGGCGTGCCCGGCGTCTACGGCGCCCGGGTCACCGGGGCCGGCTTCGGCGGCTGCGTGGTGGTGCTGTGCAAGCCCAAGACCCGCATCGGCGGTCCCGTCGTCTGGCGCGGCCGTCCCGCTCCCGGCGCCGCGCTGCACGCGACCGGTCAGAGCCAGGGCTGAAGCGCGGCCTGCAGCCGGTCGCGGGCACCGGGGGTGCGGACGCCCCACCAGAACAGGTCCTGGCCGTCGACCAGGACGACGGGGGCCACGCCGTCGAACAGCGGGATGTGCCGCTCGGCGAACGGGTAGGGCTCGCTCGGCGCCAGCACCACGTCGGCCTGCCGGGCCCGCACCTCGTCCAGCGTCACCGTGGGGTAGCGGTCGCGGGCGCCGGCGAAGACGTTGGCGACCCCGACCGACGCCAGCAGCGAGGACCCGTAGGTGCCGCCGGCCAGGCTCATCCACGGCCGCTTCCAGATCGGGACGAACGCCCGCAGCGACGGCTGGGGGTCGGGGGGCACCTCCATCACCGGCGGCGCCGGCACTCCGACCAGGCCCGCCAGCATGGCCAGCGCCGGGCCGACGTCGGCCACCGAGTCGATCGACAGCGCGGCGGTGGCGACGCCCGCGGCCGCGAGGGCGTCGGCGTCCTCGCGGCGGTTCTCCTCCACGCACAGCACGACCAGGTCCGGGGCCAGCTCGACGATGGCGGCGACGTCGGGGTCCTTGGTGCCGCCCACGTGGGCCAGGTCGGGCTGCTCGCAGAACCGGGTGCAGGCGACGGGCGTGACGCCCCAGGCCAGCAGGGTCTCGGTGACCGAGGGGACCAGGCTGACGACCCGGGGGGCCGTCACATCCGGTCGAGGAGCTGCTGCTTCTTCTGCGCGAACTCAGCCTCGGTGAGCACGCCCTGCTTGCGCAGCTCGTCCAGCTCGCGGATCCGGGCCGGGATGTTGTCGTCGCCGCGCTCGCGGTCCTCGTCCCGCACCTCGCGGACCGACTGGCCCACGCGGTCGAACTTGCGGTTCTCGTTGGCCTCCATCTGCCGGTAGATCTCGTTCTGCACGGCGGAGGGGTGCTTCACGTTGGAGAAGCGCTGGCGGCCGGTCTCGCTGGCGGACTCGATGACCAGGTCGCCCGCCCCCACGATCCGTTCGAACACCGACTGGCTGAAGAACACGGTGTTGACCCGGTCGAGGGGGATCTCGATGCCGTGCTTGGACAGCACGCCGTGGCGGTAGATCAGCCGGTCGGTGGTGACCACGAAGTTGGTGGTCACCCAGCGCAGGTAGCGCCAGCCGAACCAGCCGAGGGCCACGAGGATGACGATCCCCGTCGGCACCTTCAGCCACTCGATGTCGGTGCCGCCGAACAGCCAGAGGCCGAGGGCGACGGCGCCGAGCAGCGCGAGCAGCGGCCAGGCGAAGAACCACCAGTGGGGGTGGAGGTCGAGGACGATCTCCTCGTTGTCGTTGAGGAGCCGGCGAGGGAACGGCACGGCCAGATCGTATCCCTGCGCTGGGGGTAGGGGCGCGCTGGTGCCTGTGCGTGGGCTGTGCGTTCGCTGTAGGAGGCCGATGGCACCCTGCGCGGCGAGGACGTGTTCGCACGCCCTCGCCTGGGACCGGGACCCCTCTCGGCCCCGGGTCGCGGGCCGGCCCGTGGGTGGGGCGGCTCGACCGTCTCGCCCACGGCGGAACGGGCCGGCCCGTCCCCCGGCGGCGGCGGGTCGGTCTCCTTCCCTGTGGCGGCGGGTCGGCCCGCTCCACCGCCGCAGGGGACAGGGAAGGACAAGCTATGCCGACGTACCGGATCGACGTCTACACCGGGCAGGCCACGCCCGGCGTGACCGGTGCGACCGACGCGAACGTCTTCGTGACGCTGTACGGCACCCGGGCATCGAGCGAGGAGCTGCGGGCCAGCAACGGCAGCGGGCGGTTCGGGCGCACCGGCCGGGACTCGGTCACGGTGCAGCTCAGCGACCTCGGGGACGTCGGCCGCGTGCACGTGCGCCACGACAACACCGGCGTGACGCCGGGATGGTTCCTCGACCGCGTGGTGGTGCACGCCGAGGAGACCGGCAAGGAGTGGACCTTCCCCTGCCGGCGCTGGCTGGCGCGCCATCGCGACGATGGCGCGATCGAACGGGTCATCGACGGGGCGTGACGACGTCCCAGCTACCGGTCCGGCGCGCCTCCCCGAGGGATCGGCGACACTCGTGTCATCCAACCTCCCCGGGCGAGCCTAGGCTCCTGGTCGGGGCTGGGAGGTGCGCCACGGTGAGGTTCGGCATACTCGGGCCCCTCGAGGTCACCGAGGGGCAAGCGACGCGCAGGGTCGGGGGTCCCAAGACCCGCACGCTGCTGGCCGCCCTCCTGGTCAGGGCGAACGAGGTCGTGCCCGCCCACCTGCTCGTCTCGACCCTGTGGCCCGACGCCGGGAGCGTCGAGGGCATCAACAACCTGCACACCCAGCTCTCCCGGCTGCGCAACGCCCTGGGCCGGGACCAGGTCGAGCGGCATGAGTCCGGCTACGTGGTCCGCTGCGGGCCCGAGGAGCTCGATGCGCTGGCCTTCGAGGAGGCCGCCGGGCGGGCGCGGGCGGCGCTGGCCGACGGCCGCTGGGCGGACGCCGCCGGCGACGCCGCGTCGGCCCTGGCCCACTGGCGGGGCGACACGGCCCTGCCCGAGTTCGCCGACCAGCCCTTCGCGCTGCCCCGCGCCAGCGCCCTCACCGAGCAGCGCTGGGCCACCGTCGAGTGCGGGATCGACGCCCGGCTGGCGCTGGGCGAGCACCGCGCCCTGGTGGGCGAGCTGGGCGACCTGGTCGAGCGCGAGCCGCTGCGGGAGTGGCTGTGGGGCCAGCTGATGCGGGCGCTGTACCGC
>DATBGF010000051.1:0-2401 GCA_036558145.1 Acidimicrobiales bacterium | reverse complement strand
GACATCGAGCCTGCCCACGAGCAGGCGGTGGCGGCGGACCTGCGGGCGCGGGGGTTCGACGTCACCTGCTCGCACGAGGTCTCGCCCGAGATGCGGGAGGTCGAGCGGACGGTCACGACCGTCGTGAACGCCGCCCTGCGCCCCCGCCTGCGGGCCTACCTGCGCAGCCTGGACGGCGAGGCGGGCGAGGTGCTCGTCATGACCTCGGCGGGCGGGCTGCTGCCCGCGGCGGAGGCGGCGGAGCTGCCCGCCGCGCTGCTGCTGTCGGGACCGGCCGGCGGGGTGCGGGCGGGCGCGGGCGCGGCGGCGGCCAACGGCTTCGCCGATGCGGTCACGTTCGACATGGGCGGCACGTCCACCGACGTCTGCCTCATCCTCGACGGCGCGCCCGCCCCCGCGGCCCAGCGGGAGGTGGGCGGGTTCACCGTGCGGTTCCCGTCGCTCGACGTCCACACCATCGGGGCGGGCGGCGGGTCCATCGCCGCCATCGACCCGGGCGGGGCGCTGGTCGTCGGACCGCAGAGCGCGGGCGCCGCTCCCGGGCCCGCCTGCTACGGCCGGGGCGGGGACCGGCCCACGGTGACCGACGCCGACCTGGTCGCCGGGCGCATCCCGGCCGAGGCCGCGTTCGGAGGGCTGCGCCTGGACCGGGACGCGGCCGCCGCCGCGCTGGACCGGGCCGGCGTCACAGCCGAGGGCGTCATCGCCGTGGTGGACGCCAACATGGAGCGGGCGCTGCGGGCGGTGTCGATCGAGCGGGGCGTCGATCCCCGGGGCCTGGCGCTGGTCGCCTTCGGCGGCGCCGGCCCGCTCCACGCCTGCGCCCTGGCCGAGGCGCTGGGGATGCCCGCGGTGGTGGTACCCGCCCGGGCGGGCGTGCTGTCGGCGGTGGGGCTGCTCACCGCGCCGCGCCGCCGGGACCTGGTCCGGTCCTGGCCCGCCCCCGGCGACCACGATGGGCTGGCCGAGGCGCTGGCCGCGCTGGCGGACGAGGCCCGGGCGCTCGTGGGAGGCGACGCCGAGGCCACGGTGGAGACCGCCCTGGACTGCCGCTACCGGGGCCAGTCCCACGAGCTGACCGTGCCCACGGTGGCGGACTTCCACGACGAGCACCGGCGCCGCAACGGCTACGCCCGCCCGGACGACGCGGTGGAGGTGGTCGCCATCCGGGCCGTCGCCACCCGCCTGCCCGCGGTGGCGGCGGACGCCATCCCCGACCCGCCGGCCCGGCTGGGCGACGAGCGCGCCGGTCCGGCGGTGCTGGCCGAGCCCGACTGCACGATCTGGGTGCCCGAGGGCTGGGTGGCCCGCCCGGGCGCCGCGGGCGCGCTGGTCCTGCGCCGCGAGGGGGACGGGTGAGCCTCGATCCCGCCGCCCTGCAGGTGCTGATCTCGCGGCTGACCGGGGTGGCCGAGGAGATGGGCGCGGTGCTGCGCCGGGCCGCGTTCAGCCCCAACATCAAGGAGCGCGCCGACTGCTCGGCCGCGCTGTTCACGCCCGACGGCGAGATGCTCGTGCAGGCCGAGCACATCCCGGTGCACCTGGGGTCGATGCCGGCCAGCGTGCGGGCCGCGGTCGAGGCCTTCGGCGGCCGGTTGCAGCCGGGGGACCAGGTGGTCCTCAACGACCCGTTCGCGGGCGGCACCCACCTCAACGACATCACGCTGGTGGCGCCGTGCTTCGTGGGCGACCGGCTGGTGGGTTGGGCCGCCAACCGGGCCCACCATGCGGACGTGGGCGGCGCCGCCCCGGGGTCCATCCCGGCCGACGCCACCGACATCCACCAGGAGGGCCTGCGCATCCCGCCCACGCTGCTGGACGACGGGCTGCGGCGGGTGCTGCTGGCCAACTCCCGCACGCCGGACGAGCGGGTCGGCGACCTCGACGCCCAGGTCGGCGCCAACGTGGTGGGCGTCGAGCGGCTGGCCGAGCAGGCGGACGCCCCGCTGCACGAGGTGGTCGACTACGGCGAGCGGCGCATGCGGGCCGCGCTGGCGGCCCTGCCCGACGGCACCTGGCGGTGCGAGGACGTCATGGACTCGACCGGCGCCGCGCCCGACCAGCAGCGCCCGGCCCGGGTGGCAGTGGCGGTGACGGTGGCGGGCGACGAGGTGACCGTGGACTTCACCGGCACCGATCCCCAGGCCCGGGGCAACGTCAACGCGGTGGAGGCGGTCACCGTCTCGGCGGTCGCCTACGCCCTGCGCTCGGCGGTCGATCCGACGATCCCGGCGAACGGCGGCGCCATGCGCCCGGTGCGGGTGATCGCCCCGGCGGGGACGCTGGTGGCCGCCCGCCCGCCGGCCGCCGTGGGGGCCGGCAACGTCGAGGTCAGCCAGCGGGTGGCGGACGTGTGCCTGGCGGCGCTGGCCGAGCCGTGCCCGGCCCGGGTCCCGGCCGC
>DATBGF010000050.1:0-7825 GCA_036558145.1 Acidimicrobiales bacterium | reverse complement strand
GGAGGGGCGCGCTGAGCGCCGATCTCGACGCCTTCCGGGACGAGGCCGTCGCGTTCCTGGACAAGGCCCAGGCCGCGGGGACCGCCTGCCCGGCCTACGGCGCCATCCTGCCGCCGGCCCTGCACGACCAGGCCCGGGCCTGGCAGCGGGAGATGGCGGACGGCGGTTTCGCCGGGCTGCACTGGCCGGTCGAGCACGGCGGGCGCGGGCTCAGCCGGGCCCACACCGGGGTGTGGCTGGAGGAGTGCGCCCGGGCCCAGGTGCAGCCCTACCTCAACCTGCAGGGCCTGGTGCTGGCGGGCGAGGCGATCCTGCGGTCGGGCACGGACGAGCAGCGCGTCCGCTTTCTGCCCCCGACGCTCACCGGCGACCTGCTGTGGTGCCAGCTCTTCTCCGAGCCCGGCGCCGGCTCGGACCTGACCAGCCTGACCACCTCGGCGGTGGCCGACGGTGACCGCTACGTGATCGACGGGACCAAGATCTGGTCGTCGAACGCGCAGTTCGCCGAGTACGGGATCCTGCTGGCCCGCACCGATGCCGGCCAGCGGGGCCACCGGGGCATCTCGTTCTTCCTGCTCGACATGGCCACGCCCGGCGTCGACGTGCGGCCCATCCGCCAGATGACCGGCGACCAGGAGTTCTGCGAGGTGTTCCTGGACGGCGTCGCCATCCCGGCCGAGGGGCGGCTCGGTCCCGAGAACGAGGGCTGGCGGGTGGCCACCGAGGTCCTGCTGGACGAGCGCGGCTCGGGCGCCGCCGGGCTGGTGAGCCTGGAGCGTCGTCTCGACCACCTGCGCTCCCTGGCCGGCGATCCCGCCCACCGGGACGCGCTGCTGCGGCTCTACGTGCGCGGCCAGGCCCTGCGGGCCCTGTTGCTGCGCGGCGGGGACGGCGGTCCCGCGGCCGCGTCGTCGGCCAAGCTGGCCCGTACCGAGCTGGAGTTCGACATCGAGGTGGTGCTCGCCTCCCGGCGTGGGGCGGATGCGCTGCTGGCGGGGCCGGCCACCGACCGGTTCCTCTACGCCCCGGGCATGCGCATCGCCGGCGGGACGAGCGAGATCCAGCGCAACATCATCGCCGAGCGCGTCCTCGGCCTGCCCCGTGAGCCGAAGTAGCGGCTAGTCCGGCTTGACCAGCATCAGCAGGTCCCACTCCAGCTCGGGGACACGGCGGCCGCTGGCGGCCATGACGATGCTGCGGAACCGGCCGTCGAGGTGCGCCGCGCTCTGGCCCGCGAGCCCGAGGCCCCAGCGCAGGGTGCCGAGGACCTTCCACCAGCGGAACCGGTCCTCGTCGAACGTGCCGCCCGCTGCCTCGTAGCCGGCCACGAACGGCTCCCGGCCGGCGAAGCCGCCGATCTCGCGCCCGTCCTCCTTGAAGCGCCACATGCGCAGCGCGGGCCAGGCCAGGTCCTGCATCGGGTCGCCGTGGCGCACCGAGCCCTCCCAGTCGAGGACCGCGGCCAGGCCGTCGGCGCTGACCAGGAGGTTGCCGTTGCGGGCGTCGGTGTGCAGGATCGTGCGCCGGGGCGGCGCCGGGGGCAGGTGGTGCTCGAGCCAGCGGATCCCGAAGGCGAGCGCCGGGCGGGGCAGGGGCAGGCCGGCCACCATCTTGTCAGCGCCGGCCAGCGCCACCTCGGCCGGGTTCTCCGACGGGTCGTCCATCAGGTTGTCGGGCGCTTCCGCGGGGTCGACGGCGTGGAGCCGGCCCAGTGCCTCGCCCAGCTGGCCCGCCACCCGCTCGCCGATCCCTTCGGCGTGGACGAGGCGCAGCACCCGGCGGGGCACCGACTCGCCGTCCACCCGGTCGGACAGGAAGAACGGCCCGCCGACGTAGCCGGGATCGGTGCACACCGCGTGGACGTGGGGCACCGGGACCCCGTGCGCCTCGGCCAGGGCCCGCACGCCGGCCTCGGCCGCGATCGGGTTGAGCTCGATCTCGGCCGTGGGCAGGATCGTCGCCACCAGCGCCAGCGTGCGGCCGGGGCCCTCGGCGTCGAAGAGCACGTTGCCCCGGCGGGCGCCGGCCGACGAGGCGCGCAGGCCGGACACGGTGATCGGCTCCCCGAAGTGGTCCGTGAGGAACCGGGCCAGGCCTTCGCCGAGGCCGGCGGACCGGTCGGATGCGGTGTCGATGCTCAGATCCCCTCCCAGGCGTCGTGGCCCGGCTTGGCGATGGCCAGGTCGTCGCGGCTGATGGCCACCAGTGCCTCCCAGGCGTCACGCTGGAACTGCGGGCCGTCGTCCTCCCGGATCCGCTGGGCCAGCCGGGCCGAGAGGGCTTCGGCGCCGCCGTCCTCGCCGAGCAGCACCCGGAGCCGCTCGCTCTCGCGGGCCGTGGCGTCCGGCCCGAGCCGCTCCTGGCGTTCGAGGATGCGGGCCAGGTTGGCCGCCACCCGGCACTTGTGCTTGAGCGCGTCGGGCAGGGCGGGCAGCAGCTCGTCCTCCAGCAGCTCGGCCATGGCGGCCAGCAGGTCCTCGGCGCTCGGCTCGTACTGCATCTCAGCTCCGTTCCTGGCCGATGGCGCTGAGCCACATCGTGCCCAGCGTCTCGGCTGCGGTCACCACGTCGTGCGCGCTCCGGCCCGGGCCGTCGCCCTCGACGAACCAGCGCTGCGTGAACTCCTCCAGCATGGCGACCAGCGCGGCGGCGGCGATCCCGGGGTCGATGTCGGTGCGGACGCCGGCGGACTCGATGCCCTTGCGGACCCGCTCGATGCGGCGGGCCCGCTCCCACCGCCGGGCCTCGGCGAGCTCGGGATCGAAGCTGGACGCCGCGTGCCAGACCTTGGACAGGTCCACGTGCTCGACGTGATCGGACAGGTACCAGAAGATCTCGGACCGGATGCGATCGGCGACGTCCCGGCTCTTGAGGTCGGGCACGCGCTCGTGGGCGTCGGTCACTTGCCTGGTGAGCGCGAGGAGGATGTCCCGCCGGCTGCCGAAGTACTCGTAGAACGTGCCGTGGCCGACGCCGGCCGCCTCGACGATGTCGGGCACGCTGGTGTCGTGGTAGCCGTTCTCGGCGAACAGGCGCGCGGCGGCGTCGAGCAGGGCCCTGCGGGTCTCCTCCGCCTTCGGGGTGCGGCCGCCGGAGTTGCGGCCGGCGCGCGGCGACGCCGTCATCCGGCCAGTCTAGGCAGAATCGACACTCATGTCGGTTTTGGGCCCACGAGTCCGTTGTCCTTGTCGGACAGGGACTCGACGACCTCGATGCCGTGGGCCGGGCCCGGCCGGACGATCCGGAGCTCGGTGTCCTCGGGCTTGACCACGGGGAAGCCCGGGACGACGCCACGAGGGGCCCGCGGATCGGGCGTGGCCGGCACGTTCGACAGGACGGAGAGGGTGATGACCGTCCCGGCCGTCTTGCCCCACGAGATCCAGCACTCGTTGGTGCGCTGGCCGCAGCCCCAGAAGATCTCGATCTCGGCCGGCTGCTGGTCCGAGCCGAGCTCCCGGGCCAGGTCCATGGCTCGCTTGAGGCCCTCGTAGTACACGCGGCGTCGCTCCTGGCCGTCGTCGATGGCCTCCGAGTCGACTGCGTCCTCGCCGAAGACGTCCTCCTGGAGGTGCTCGAGGTCCTCCGCGGTGAGGGACTGCTTGAACTTCGAGACGAAGGCCGGCTCGGTTCCGGCCGAGAGCTGCGTCAAGGCGTTGGTCAGGTCGGTGTACAGCGTGTTGAAGCTCGTCGTATCGCGCAGCGTCTCCTCCAGCGCTTCCACGATCGTGCCCTTGCCGAACCGGTATGGCGGTGTCATCGGTCCACACTCCTCGTGCGTTGGCTAGTAGTCGGCGGCGACGAGCGGTCGGGCCCGGTAGAGCTCTGCGCCCCCGAAGCCCTTGAGGTGCACCCGGCCGGCGGTCGTGAACCGAGCGACCGACGGGTCCACCCTCGCGGGGACGTCCTCGTCGACGAGCACCTCACCGGCCCCCGCCGCCGCGCACACCCGCACGGCCCGCACGACGGTCTGACCGAAGAGGTTGCCCTCGTTCTCGAGTGCGTCGCCCCGGGCGAGGCCGATGCGCACCTGGAGCGGGAACCCCGGGTGGGCGTCGTTGGCCTCGTCGAAGTCGGCCTGGAGCCCGAGCGCGAACGCCAGGGCCCGGTCGGTGGACGCGAACGAGGCACCCACACCGTCCCCGGTGAAGGTGAACTCGATCCCTCCGTAGGCCGCCAAACGTCGCCGCACGATGGTGTTGTGCTCGCGGAGCAGCTCCAGATACATGTCGTCGCCGGCCCGGACGTTGAGCTCGGTGGATCCGACGATGTCGGTGTAGAGGACCACCAGGTCGCGCCGCAGGTCGGGCCGGTGCCCCGGCCAGGCGCGCCGCGCCTCGGCCGCCAGGGCCAGCAGCCGGGCGTCGGCGGCGAAGTCGAGCGCCGGACGCAGCGCCTGGCGGATGGCGGCGCCGTCTGCGCCGGCCTGCGCCAGCAGCCGGGCCTCGACGACCTCGATGCGTGCCTGCTCGGCCGGGGAGGCGGCTATCAGCGCGTCCTGCCGGGCCTGGTCGAGCCAGGCGCGGGCCGCGCCGGCGTCGCCCAGCCGGAGCGCCCCGAGGCCCAGCACGCGCCTGATGCCGATGCACCAGTCGACGCCGAAGGACACGTCCCCGGGAACGGACGCCAGGTAGCCGTAGCCGGCCTCGAGCACGGCGAGATCGTCCAGACGGTCGCCCGCCTCGACCGCCAGCAGCGCGTGGTTGAGCGAGAACAGCGTGGTCGTGGGCCCGAACGGCAGGAGGCGGGCACCATCGGCCACGGCCGCGGCCTGGGCCGGGTCCCCGCACAGCATCTCGACCCGGAGCACGTCGCGGGCGATCTGGTGGTCCTCCCGGTCGGTCCACTCGTCCAGCGCCCGGAGAGCGCCGAGGCGGTCGCCCCGGAAGGCCCGGGCGGCGGCGAGGCTGGGCACCCCGACGACCGCAGCCCAGTAGTAGTCCGATCGGCGGAAGCTCTGCAGGGCCGCGGTGGCGTGGCGCTCCGCGTCGCCGACCCGGCCCTGGCCGACCGCCGCGGCCGCGCTGCACGCAGTGGCCAGGCCGTGGAGGTTCCACTGGTTGGTGCCCAGGGCCGAGCGGGCGGCCGCGGCCGCCTCCGCGGTGGCCCGGGTCAGCTCGCCCGCCAGCAGGTCGACCAGCGGCAGGCCGACCTCGATGAAGACGGCCTGCCACGGGTCCTCGTGGTCGGGCGCCAGCGCCATGGCGGTCCGGAAGCAGTCCTCGGCCTGGGGCAGGTCCAACCCGCCCAGGTGGTGGAGCCCCTCGACCGTGGCCAGGAAGTGGTGGGTCCCCGTGCGCTCGGCCTGGCGGGCCGCGTCCTTGGCCCGGGCCAGCACCGGCAGCGCGGACGCCAGGTCGAACTGGCTGAAGTGGAACTGGGCCAGGTTGCCGAGGACCTTGGCCCGGGCGTCGGGCACGGCGTCGCCGGCCCGGTCGAGGAAGCACTCCACCACGGACGGGTCGACGCGGGCGTCGGGGACGCGCTCGAGGACCTGGGAGTTGGTCAGCCAGTACAGGGCCTCACCCCAGGTCTCCACGTCGTCGCCGGCCGAGGCCAGCTCGACCGCCCGCAGCAGGTGAGGGTGAGCCGCCTGGTAGTCGGCGTTGCGGCGGTGCGCCGAGCCGGCGCTGAACTCGGCTCGGGCCCGCTCCGCGGCGCCGGCGCCGGCCAGCGCGTCCAGGCGCTGCTCGTAGCACTCGGCGGCGGCGGCCCAGGCCCCCAGGGAGGTGGCATAGCGCCCGGCGCCGTCGAGGAGCTCGGCCGTGACCGGAGCGCGGAGCGGTCGCCCGCTGCGCCGGGCGTGCTCGACGATCGTCAGCGCCACCCGGTCGTCGGTGGTCCCGTGCCGGGCCAGCAGGCCGTCGACGATCCGCCGCTCGACAGCCAGCCGGCGATGCCGGGAGAGCGACCCGACCAGCACGCTGCGCAGGAGCGGGTGCCGGAAGCGGTACGCGGGACCCTCGGCCTGGGCCACCGCGGCGTCCTCGGCCACCGCCAGCAGGCGCAGGACCTCGTCCTGGTCGATGCCGGCGATCGCCGCCAGGTCGTCGAGGGAGCCGCCGTCGCCGACGAGAGCGGCGACCTCCAGCACGTCGCGGGTCTCCGGGTCGACCCGCCCCAGGCGGGGGGCGCACGCCTGGCCCAGCTCGGGTGACAGGGTCACCTGGACGGCGCCCGGGTCCGCGAACACGTGACCCTGGCGGAACCGCAGCCCCCCGTGCAGCTCCAGCTGCTCGACGATGAGCTCGGCGAGCAGCGGGTTGCCCGAGGTCGCCTCGAGGACGGCGGACAGGAACGCCGGGCTCGGGAACGCCTGGCAGCGGTCGGTGAGCAGCTGGTGCATCTCCAGCTCGTCCAGGCCGCCCAGGCTCAACCGCCGGGCGATCGGCTCGCGCCCGAGGCGGCCGAGGGCGATGTCGACGTCCGGGTCGTCCACGACGGCCCGGCTGGTGGCGACCACGAACATGCGCACCGGCATCCCGCTCGGCGGCTGGCTGAGCATCGCCAGCAGGTTGTGGAGGAACCCGAGGGTGCCCGGATCGGCCCAGTGGACGTCGTCGATCGCCAGCACGACCGGCCGGTGGGTGGCCGCCCGCACGAGCCCGCCGGCCACGGACAGGTGCACCCGCATGGCGGCGTTGTCGCCTCCGGTGCCGGCCGGCGGGTCGGCGAACACGTCGGACAGCCCGGGGAGCGCCTCGACCGCGGTGGCCACGGGCAGGAACGGCGTGGAGACGTTCTCGAACGCCGACCCGATGAGGACCCGGGTCTCCGTGTCCCGCACCTTGGCCGCCCAGTGGTGCAGGAGACGGCTCTTGCCGATGCCGGGGTCGCCGCAGATGAGCGCGAAGCGGGGCTGGCCGTCGCCGACCTCGGTCAGCCAACGGTCGAGCAGCACCTGCGCATTGGTGCGTCCCGCCAACATCTCGCCATGCCTCGGTCCCGGCACCCACCCCCCTGATCCACCATTCGATGTATCTGGAGATGGCCGCCGACCTCGGACTTTACGTCGCACCATCCGCCGCGGCACGGGAGTATGGGAGGCGAGGGCCATGGGTGTGGACCAGCAACCGAGGTTGTCCACCGACGACATCCAGGCGGACATCGTGCCGGGCTTCCGGCGCGGCTCCGACGTGGACTACGCGCAGCACTTCCTGCTGCTCAGGGTCGCCGACCGCGACCGGGCGCGGGTCGCCCTGCGCGATCTCCTTCCCAGCGTCAGCGGGGCCACCGCGGCGGTGGTGACCGCGGAGGAGGAGCCGCCGGACACCTCGATGAACCTGGGGTTCACCTTCGCGGGGCTCCAGGCACTCGCGCCCGACGGCGTCGGGCTCGACGGCGCGTTCGCGGATCACGAGGCGTTTCGCCTGGGGCTGGCGAAACGCTCCCAGGACAAGATCGCGGTCGGGGGCGCGGCCGAAGAGTTCGACCTGTATGGCGATCCCTCCCGGTGGGTGGTCGGCGACGACGCCCAGCAGGTCCACGTCGTGGTCAACCTCGGCGCCATGAACGCGAGGCTGCTGGAGGGCCACGTCGACGACGTGCGGCAGCGGGTGACTGCGGGTTTCGACATCGCGCACGAGCAGCCCGCGGCCCTGCGGCAGCGCACGCAGGAGGAGCCGTTCGGCTTCGCCGACGGTCTCGCCCAGCCGCGGATCGAGGGGTTCCACCAGCCGCTGCCGCCGCAGCGAGGCGTCGTGGCCCAGCCGCTGCTGCCGCCGGACCGGTTCCTCGTGGACGAGCACCACCCGCTCACGACCGACGGCTCGTTCATGGTGTGGGTGCGGTTCCGCCAGCACCCGGACCGCTTCGACGAGCACTGCAA
>DATBGF010000049.1:0-3350 GCA_036558145.1 Acidimicrobiales bacterium | reverse complement strand
GGCCCCGACGGCCCCGACGGCCCCGACCGAGCCCGCGCCGTCGCCGGATGCGGCCCCGGCGTCCGCGCCCATCCCTCTCCCGGCCGCCCCGGCCCCGGCGTTCGAGCCCGCCCCGAGCCGGGTCGAGCCCGCCCGCGGTCCGGTGGCGGCCGCCGGGTCCGAGCCAACCCCCGAGCCCGCGGCGGCCGCGACGTCCGAGCCCGTCCCCAGCCCGGTCGCGGCCCCGACGGCCGAGCTCGCGCCGGACCCGCAGCTGGCGGCCGAGGTCGCTCGCGGCCCGGTCGAGGCCTCTGCGTCAGAGCCCATCCCTCTCCCGGCTGTGCCGGCCCAGGCGGCGGACCCGGCTGCCGAGCCCGATCTTGCAGCCGCCGAGCCAGCCGCGTCCGAACTCGGTGACGGGCGGGCCCCGGCCTCCGAGCCCGCTCCCAAGCCGACCCGGACGTCCTGGCCCGCTCCTGCGGCGGCCCGGATCGCTCGGCCGGAGGAGCCAGACGAGGCGGAGGAGCCCGAGCCGGCGGGACGGGCGGAGGAGGAGCCGGAGGGGCGGGGGCCGTTGGTTCCCTGGCGGCGGTCGGATCTGCCGGTCGTCGAGTTGCGGCGGCGGCGGTTGATCGTCTTGTTGTGCATGGCGATCGCTACGGCTTCGGGGGTGCTGTTGGCGGTCGCCGGTGTGTCGATGGTGCGGAACAGCACTGTGGGCCGGTACGAGCAGGCGCTGGGGCCAGACGAGCCGGGGTACCAGGCGCTGGTCGTGCCCACGCCGACCATGGCCGTCGTGCACCGTGGGGCCGATGGCTCGCTGGCGGGGGTCAGTCTTCTCGCCTTGGAGCCGGGGGACAACGGTGGCTCGGTGGTGGTCGTGCCGCCGTCGCTGGTGGCGCAGAAGGATCCCGGCGTCACCACCACGCTGGCCGACGTCTACGCCACCGACGGGGCCGCCGGGGTCACGTCGGCTCTGGGCCGGGTGCTGGCCGTGGCCATCGGCGACCGGGTGGAGGTGGACGACAGCGACTGGGCCCGGCTGGTCGGTCCGGTGGGGCCGGTCGACTTCACGCTGGACAACGCGGTCACCGGGTGGCCCGCGGGAGCCGTCCACCTCGAGCCGACCGATGTCGGGCGCTTCCTGTCCGCCCGCGATCCCGACGAGACCGACCTCGACCGGCTCGAGCGGCAGGAGCAGTTCTGGACGGCCTGGCTGAAACAGGTGTCCCAGGGTGGCAAGGACGCGGTGCCCGGGGATGTCGAGGTGGGCGTGGGGCGCTTCGTGAAGGGGATCGCCGCCGAGACCGTGCTCAGCCAGGCCCTGCCGGTGGAGCGGGACGACCAGGCCGACGGGTTGCACCTGCGACCCAACGCCGGGCAGGTCGCGAGCCTCATCGCCCAGGCCGTGCCGTTCCCCACCGGGCCCGAGGCGGGCGCCCGCATCAGGGTGCGGCTGCTGAACGGCACCGACGACCGGGCGCTCACCACCGAGGTGGCCACGTTCCTGGTCGGCGGCGGAGCCGAGATCGACATCGTCGGCAACGCCACCAGCTTCGACGTGCCCAAGACGACGGTCGGGTACTCGAGCGGCGCCGACCGGCAGCTTCTGGCAGGGTGGATAGCCGGGGTCCTCAAGACGCAGAACATCGAGGAGCTACCCCCGGCCGAAGATGAGATCGACGTGACCGTGATCCTGGGCAACGATGCGAGGGACCTGATCGGGAGGTGAGGGGCAACTGACTGGACGGAACGACCGAGCGGCCGCCCGCGAGCTGGCCATCGTGGCGGCGCGGGCCGCCGATGCCAAGGGGGCACGCGACGTCGTGATCCTCGAGGTGGGGGATGTGCTGGTGGTGGCGGACGAGTTCGTGATCGCGTCAGCCCCCAACGACCGCCTGGTCCGGGCGATCGTCGACGACGTCGAGCGCCAGGTCGGCGAGGCGGGCTTCGGCAAGCCGCTGCGGGTCGAGGGCCTGGACGACCGCCACTGGGTGCTCATGGACTACGGCGACGTCGTGGTCCACGTGTTCCTCGACGAGACCCGCGAGTACTACGAGCTGGAGCGCCTCTGGAGCGACGTCCCGCGCCTGGCGTGGGCCGAGCGCGCCGCGTCCCCGGGCTGAGCGGGTAGCCGAAGGACCGCGCCAAGGTCGCGTTGACCAGGGCGCGGGTGCCCCTGACGATGCCCGCATGGGATACGCATCTGGGGTGAGCTGGCGCCGGCTGGGGCCGGCAGCGGTGGTCGCCGGCGCGTTGGGGATCGCCGCGTGCGGCGGTGCCGGGTCGCCGTCGACCTATCAGACCGGCGCGGCTCCGGCCGCGCAGCAGGCGATGACGGAGTACCCGCTGCTGTCGCAGGCCGGCGTCACGGTCGGCCTGGGGGCGCTGCCCGACGGCCTGGCCTTCGACGAGAAGCACGGCTACGGCGCCGACGGTGAGCTGGTGCCACCACCCCCGGCCGCGGGCCCGGTGGCCGCCGCGGACACGGGCGCGGTCGCGGACGCCGTCGTGGTGCCGGACTCGCCGCCGTCGGACGTCTACGACATCCTGATGTTCGCCGACCCGGCGACGACGGAGGAATCGACCACGCCGCGGCGGATGGTCATCACCATCGAGCCGGCGTCGACGTACGGTGCCGAGCAGGTGCAGGCGGCGCTGGACGCCGGGGCCGAGCGGGCGGACGTGCCGTCGGGGATCGCGGCGTGGCAACAGGAGACGCCGGAGTGGCTCTCGCTGGAATGGGCGCGGGACGACGGGCTGACCGTGTTCGTCAACGGCGCCTACGTCGATCAGGCCGAGCTGGCGGCGGTGGCAGCCTCCCTGGCGATCGAGGACGCCCGATGAAGCCGGGTCCCGCCGCCCGCCTCGCCGCCGCGCTGTCGCTCATCAGCGCCGGGGCCGGCTCGGTCGCCGCCACGCCCCATCCTGCAGGCGCGGCGCCACACACCGAGAGCGCGGCGCGGGCACAGCCCAGCCAGGCCCCCGATCCCTGGAGCCTCTACCCGCGGATCGGGCTCTGCGGGCTGACCCGGGGCAACCCGAACCACGTCCGCTTCTGGCAGACCATCCTGTGGGCTGACGGCCAGCTGAGCGGTACTGGGGCAGGGGCGATCGACGGGATCTTCGGGGACGTCAGTCTCGTGGGCACGGTCGGCTGGCAGGACCAGCACAAGGTGGCCGAGAGGGACGGATGCGCCCGGCAGCCGTCGCTGGACCACGCCTACTACGGCCACCTGGAGTTCGTCCGCAGGATTTGCCCTGGAGCCGCCATCGACTGCGACAGCCAGTACATGTACGACGGGTCGTCCAAGAACATCAGGATTGACTGGGAGAGGTTCATCGGCCCCATCGCGTGCTTCCATTGGCAC
>DATBGF010000048.1:0-2056 GCA_036558145.1 Acidimicrobiales bacterium | reverse complement strand
ATGTGGCCCGAGCCGATCGGGAACGAGCTGACGACGCTGACGTCGTAGGCGATCGAGACCAGGCGGAGCTCGACGGCCTCGCCCGGCGGCGCGGTCACCTCCTGCGGGGCGGCGCCGTCCACCACCACGAGCGGGTGGGCGGCGAAGGGGATGCCCGGGACCGTCACGAGCAGGTCGGGGATCGTGAACGTGTCGCCGGGGTGGAGCTCGGCCGGCACGGTGGCGGTGATCCGGGCGGGGTTGCTGCCGAACGGCTGATCGAGGATCCGGGTCTCCAGGCCCGGCGTGACCTCGACGCCGGCGGTCGCGCTGGCGGGGCCGCTGCCGCGTCCGATGACCTTGACGGAGCCAAGCGTCGCCGCGGCCGCGGGAGTGCAGCCGATCTCGATGCCGGGGATGAGCACCGGCCGCGGGAAGCTGAGGATCGAGCCGGGGAGCAGGTAGTCCGCCCGGGGGACCTGCAGGGTGATGGCGAGCCTGCGCATCAGGTCTCCCACCCTTCCCCCCTCCCCGCCCCCACGCAGCCCGGGCGCGGTCGGAGCGATCGTACCGGCCGGTCCCGCCCCGGCGCCCGGAGCGATGAGTCTGGGCGCCGGGGGCCGTCTCAGCTGACATGCTCCTCAGGGAGCCGCGGGCGCACGCCGACAGAGCGGAGGACATCATGACGACGGCCACCGACAGCACGAGCAGCGACCTTCCCGGCAAGCCGCCCGTCGTCGACCTCGCGACCTGGCAGGCGGCGCGCGACGAGCTGCTGGTCCGCGAGAAGGCGCACACCCGGGAGGGCGACGCCATCGCCGCGGCCCGGCGGCGGCTGCCGATGGTCGAGATCGACGGCTCGGTCGAGGTCACCGGCGCCGGCGGGCCGGTGCCGTTCCTCGACCTGTTCCAGGGTCGCGACGAGCTCGTCGTCTACCAGCACATGTGGTACGACGGCGCGCCGCCCCAGGGGCAGTGCGAGGGCTGCACCACCACGGCCTGGCACACGCAGGACACCGTCTACCTCAACGCCCGCGGCGTCTCCTTCGCCATCGTGACCCCGGGCCCGTGGGACGAGGTGGCCCGCTACGTCGACTTCATGGGCTACCCCCAGCCCTGGTACTCGGTGCGGGGCGTGGACGCCCCGATCGGCGGGGAGATGGGCCACGTCGTCTGCTTCCTGCGTGACGGCGACCGCGTCTTCCTCACCTACTCCACGACCGGCCGGGGCAACGAGCCGACCTCCGGGTTCTTCGGCTTCCTCGACATGACGCCCTACGGTCGCCGCGAGGCGTGGCAGGACAACCCCGAGGGCTGGCCCGAGGCCCCGGACGCCGGCTCGCCGGTCGGCGGGCACGGCGCGCCGATCTGCTGGTACTGGCGCGCGGACGCCGACGGCGTCGCCGACTGGGGCCCGACCAGCCGGCCCGTCCCCCAGTGGACGCGGCCCGGCGCGACCCCGGCCGACACGCTCGGGCGCCAGGGCGACCACCACTGACGCGGGTCGCCGTCGCGACGACGCGGCCCGCGTCGCTGGCCTTAGAATTCCTCGTAGAAGAGAGGCCAGATTGACCATCGCATGGATTGCCGTTGGCGTCGTGCTCATCGCCGTCGAGCTCCATCACATGGCGTTCTATGCCTTGTTCGCGGCTGTGGGGTGCTTCGCGGCGGCGGTCGTGTCGGCGGTCGCGCCAGGAGCTGTCGCCGCGCAGGTCGCCACCGGCATCCTCGTCGCCGCCGCCGGCATCGTCTTCGTCCGCGGCCGGGTGAGCGCCGCCGTCGCGCACCACTACGACGGCGAGCATGTGCCCGGGGTCCACGGTGGCCTGGTCGGCCAGGAGGTGCTCACGCTCGACCGGGTCGGCGGGCCCGACGAGGTCGGCCATGTCCGCCTCGCGGGCGAGCGGTGGCGCGCGGTCAGCGGCAGCGATGCCCCGATCCCGGCCGGGACGATGGTCCTGGTCACGGCTGTGCGGGGCACGACGCTCACGGTGTGGCCGGTCAACGGGCACGTGCTGCCGGACGGTCCGGACTGGGAGTCGGAGGCGGGCGACGGCGCCCGCCCGGGTGACGGCGA
>DATBGF010000047.1:0-3552 GCA_036558145.1 Acidimicrobiales bacterium | reverse complement strand
TACGACGGGATCTGGGCGAATGCCTGGTAGATGTGCGTCTTGAAGTCGAGGGCCATGAGATCGAGGCACTCCATCGGCCCCTCGGCGTCGCTGGGGACGTGGGCGCGGGTGCCGGCCGTCTCCCCGGCCGCCTGCGGGATGCGCGGGTCGCGCCCCTCGACCGTCGAGGGCGGCGGGCACGGGCGGGTCGACTCCCACTGGCGCAGGTAGCGGACGCCCGGGTCCTGGGCCAGCAGGAACGAGAGCGCGGTCGAGCCGGTGCGGGGCAGGCTCAGCCCGATGAGCGGCGCCACGATGGGCACGTCGTCGATCTCGGGGTGCCGCCGGTACCAGTCCTCGACCTGGAGGCGCTGGGCCAGGTGCCCGACGAGGCGGGGGTAGAGGAACCCCTCGCCCGCGGCGTTCAGCCGTGCCTCGGAGCCGAGCGACCGCACCAGGATCCCCAGGCCCTCCCGGAACGCGTCGTCTCCGAAGTCGTCGAGCCCGGTCTCCGCCGTCGCCGCCGCCATGAGGTCACGATCCGTCGGCACGCCCCTCGCCCCCTCCCCGAATTCGCGGCAGTAGCCTGTCGCGGATTATGAGCAGCGTGTCAAGGCGCTACGACAGCCCGGTCCGCCGCCGCCAGGCGGCCGAGACCCGCGAGCGGATCGTCCGGGCCGGGTCCGAGCTCGTGCACGGGTTCGCCGGCTGGGACTGGCAGGGCCTGACCTTCCGGGCCGTGGCCGAGCGCGCCGGGGTGGGGGAGCGGACCGTCTACCGGCACTTCCCGACCGAGCGCCACCTCCACGATGCCGTCATGCAGCGCCTGGAGGAGGAGGCCGGCATCACGTACGAGGACGTCGGGCTCGACAGCCTCGCCGAGGTCACCGAGCGCATCTTCGCCTCGCTCCCGTCGTTCGCGGTCCGGGCCAGCCTGGCCGAGCCGGCCGATCCGACCTTCGTGGCGGTGGACGAGCGCCGGCGCACCGCCCTGCTGCGGGCCGTGCGGTCCGCCGCGCCCGACTGGACCGACGAGCAGCGGGCCACGCTGGCCGGGCTGCTCGACGTCCTGTGGAACCTGCCGTCCTACGAGCGCCTCGTCGGCGCCTGGGGCCTGCCCCCCGAAGAGGCGACCCGGGCCATCACCTGGCTGATGGCCAAGCTGATCCGGGCCGTCGAGGACGGCGAACCGCCGCCCGTCACGGATCGAACGTGAACGAGTGCCCGGTCACGTGTCGAACGTGACTGTGGCCGCCGCGGCCAGCATGCGGTCGGCGTCGGCCGGCAGGATCCAGCCGCCGGCCACCAGGTCCGCCGTGCAGCGGGCGTAGGCCTCCCGGTAGGCGTCCGGGGTGCCGTAGAGCTTGCGGAGCTTGTCGGCCGGGAACGGCGTCATCGCGCCCATGATCGAGCCGAGCGGGAGCGGCCGGCGGCCCGGGGGACCGGCCGGCGCCGGCTCCAGCAGGGTCGAGTGGGGGTAGTAGGAGGCGACCGGGACCTCGACCTCGGGCATGCGCACGCCTCCGAGCGCGTTGCCGTGCTCGTCGCGGGCGCACGGCAGCGACCCGGGGATGTCGCTGTGGGGGCCGGCGTCGGGGTCGGTGAGCATCTCGATGCGCGGCGAGCGGGGCGGGGCCACGCCCTCGACCGCCCAGCGCCGCAGGTTGTCGAGCGCTCCGCCGGCCAGGGCGTACATCGGGAACGTGGACGGGGCCTCGACCGTGGGCGGCAGCGTGGACCGCCGCGACTCACCCCGGCTCATGTGGCAGGCGCCGGGCACCTCGTAGAGGCGGTAGCGGTCGCCGGGGTCGTCACTGTCCTCGCGGCGGGCGGGCACGTTGGTCTCGGCCTCGTTCTCGCTCAGCAGCTCGATGACCGGGACCTCGGCGGGCTGGATCACGCGGGCCGGGTGGTCCGCGGGCGGGCGTCCGGACGCCGCGCTGAGCGGGTGGTAGCCGCCGAGGAGGAAGCCGCCCGAGGAGATCTGGATCAGGTAGCCCTCGACGGCCGGGCCGCCGCCGGGCCGCCGGGCGCGGCCGTGGAACCCCTCGCCCAGGAACACCCGCTGGAACGTGCCGGTGTACGAGGCGCCGGTCATGAACAGGTGGTCGAGCACCAGCCCGTCGACCGCCCCGGTCCACAGCCATGACGCCACCAGGGCCACGATGTCGAACCCCAGCCCGGCCTCGGGGATGTCGAGCTCGCCGTAGCGCTCGGGATCGCCGTCCTTGGTCGCGGCCAGGCCGGCCACGTCCTGGGTGACGCCCACCCACGACCAGCCCTGCCGGGTGAGCATGCGCCCGGTGCGGGGCCAGGCCGAGGCCATGTCGCCCGACGGGTGCAGCGGCTCGACCACCACCGAGCCGGTGGCCGCGCCGTCCGGGACAGGCCGCCGCACCAGGACCCGGGTCACGAAGGGGACGTCGGGACGGTGGACGACCGGGCGCCAGTCCCCGTCGTGGGCGAAGAGGTCGGCTGTGCCCCGCACGACGTACTCGTCCTCCCGGTAGCCGTGCTCGGCGATCGTCCGGCCGATGGCCGTCGTGCCCGGGCGCGGCCCCTCGACGCTCGTGATCATCCCCACGCCGGCCCCCGTTCAGTCGACTCGAAAGCTGACGTTAGCACGCACGGTCAACATCGAACCTGTCGAGTATTGGGGCCGAGGCGGCCGCCAGCAGCGCGGCGCCGACCGCGCACGACGCCGCCCCCACCCACAGCGCGGCCTGGGGCGACCAGACGTCGATGACCACGCCCACGATCACGCTGCCGATGGGCGTCGTCCCCTGCCCGCCCAGGGTGACCAGGCTCACCATGCGCCCGAGCATGTCGGGCCGCGCCAGCCGGTGGCAGGCGTCGAGCACGGCCGACTGGTAGGCCACCAGCGCCACCCCCAGCAGCGGGCCCAGGGCCACGAACAGGCCCAGCGTCGGCGCCAGCGCGAGGGCCGCCATCGACCCGCCGAGCGCCAGGCACACGAGGTCGAGCCGCCGGCTCATGCGGGCCAGGGCGGCGCCCGCCAGGACCCCGCCGGCCACCGCGCCGGCGGCGTTGGCGGCATGGGCCACGCCCACGGCCAGCCCGCCCCCGCCGTAGCGGAGCCGCACCACCGCGGTCACGACGACGAGGAAGTTCACGGCCAGCAGCCCGATCACGGCGTTGGCGACCAGCACGGACCGCAGTTGCCCCTGTCCGGCCAGGTAGGCGAAGCCCTCCTTCACCTGGCCGCGCCCGCCCTCGCCGCGGGCCCGCGCGAACAGGGCGGTCACCTCGAGGCGGGCCACGAAGGCCAGCGCCACGGCGAACGAGGCGGCGTTGACCGCGAAGCACCATGCCGGGCTGGTGAGCGTCAGGGTGATCCCGGCCAGCGCGGGGCCCAGGAGCCGCGCCAGGGAGAGCGTCATCGAATTGAGCCCGAGAGCGTTCGAGACCAGGTCCGGCGGGACCAGCTCGACCGGGACCAGCACGGTGGCCGGGCGCTCGACGGTGAGCACGATCCCGAAGGCCAGGGAGAACGCCCCCAGCCACCAGGTGCTCAGCCGCCCCGTGGCCGCCACGATCACCAGGCCCGTGGCC
>DATBGF010000046.1:0-5138 GCA_036558145.1 Acidimicrobiales bacterium | reverse complement strand
CAGGTTCGGGAAGCGCTCCAGGATGCCGCCGGCACAGAAGCACACGGTCACGAACTGGATGGCGAGCGGCTGGTTGAACGTGTGCCACATCATCAGCCGGTCCAGCACCTCGAGCGAGAAGTCCGGCTTCAGGTAGGTCTGGCCGCCGCCGTGGAAGGCGATGGGCACGTCGAGGCGCTGGACCTCGGCCCACAGCGGGTCGTAGGCGGGATGGTGCCACGGCCGGCGGTTCACGCACCCGGGCGCCAGGAACACCGCCCTGAACCCCAGCTCCTCGACGCAGCGGCGGGCCTCGGCCACCGCGCCGGGCACGTCGTGGGGGGCGACCATGGCCGCGCCGAACATGCGGTCCGGCGCGTGGGCGCAGAAGTCGGCGAGCCAGTCGTTGTAGGCGCGGGCGATGGCGCTCGCGTACTCCGGCTCGAGCCCGTCGGGGCCGATGCTGTCGACCGAGTCGAGGCCGAGGACGAACAGCCCCCGCGACGGGAACAGGACGGCGAGGTCGAGCCCCTCGACGTCCATGGCGTCGACCTGCGACGCCGCGTCCCAGCCCCGGGACTCGGGGTCGGCGTAGACCCGGTCGTGGTCCTCGCGCCAGCCGGACCTGCGGCCGGCGGGCGGTCGGGGACGGACCCGGCCCAGGCGCAGCAGCGAGTGGTTCTTGACCCGGACCCGCATGTCCCGGGGGATCTCGGTCAGGCCGATCGGCGCCGCGTGGGCGAAGGCCGGGTCGATGTAGCGCTGCCACAGGTCGGGCGGCTCCATCACGTGCAGGTCGCTGTCGGCCACGACGTGCTCTCGGAGCGAGTCGGCCATGGCGGGAATCTAACATCGGCGTCATGTCCGCGCTCCCGCCCTACGTCCGCACGACGGGCTTCGCCAACTGGAACCGCTACGCGGCCGTCAACGACGAGTTCATCGACATCCACATGGACCCCGACGCCGCCCGGGCCGTGGGCATGCCCGACGCCTTCGGCATGGGCAACCTGCGCATCGCCTACCTGCACAACCTGCTCCACGACTGGCTCGACGGCACCGGCGACATCGTCGAGCTCCGCTGCGAGCTGCGGGGCCTCAACTTCAAGGGGGACGAGCTCACCTGCCACGGCGACGTCGCGGGCGAGCGCACGGTCGACGGCCATGACCTGGTGGACGTGGACCTCGGCGTGCGCAACCAGGACGGCGCGGAGACGACCCCGGGCTCGGCGACGCTGGTGCGGTTCCGGGGCGAGGCCGCCATGCCCCCGCTGCCGCCCCCGACCCAGGCCTCGGGCGCGGCCGAGCCGGGCACGTTCCTCGGTGCCGCCACCATCGAGATGGTCGGCCGGGTGCTGCCCGCGGTGCCGTCCCCGCCGGTCGGCGCCAACGACATCGCCCGCTGGGCCATCGCCACCTACTGGCCCGAGCCGCCCCCGGCGCAGTTCCTCGACCCGGCCGCGGCCTCGTCCCGGCCGTGGGGCGGCATCGTGGCGCCGCGCGACTTCGACCCGTTCGCCTGGATGCCGAACCGTCCGTGGTCCGGCGACTGGCTGTGGGGCATGGGCACCGAACCGGGCAAGCGGGTCCTGAACGGCGGGCAGCGCAACCTCTACGGCGCACCGATCCGGCCCGGCGACGTCATCTCGGCCACCCGCCGCTTCGTCGACGTCGTCGAGCGGGAGACCAAGCGGGGCCCGATGGTGTTCTTCACCAGCGAGCAGCGCTGGGACAACCAGGACGGCGAAACGGTCCGGGTGGGGGAGACGACGACGATCTACTACTGATCGCCGGCCACCCCCTCGAACAGGCTCACCGTGCACACGCTGCCTCCGCCCACGAGGTGGGCCAGCGCGGTGCGGGCGCCCTCGACCTGGCGGTCGCCCGCTTCGCCCCGCAGCTGCTGGACGATCTCGTGGACCTGGGCCAGGCCGGTCGGGCCGCCCGGGTGGCCTCGGGCGATCAGGCCGCCGTCCGTGTTGAACGGGATCGTCCCGCCCAGCGTCGTCGCGCCCGTCTCGACCAGGCGCTCGCCGTCGCCCTCCGGGCAGAACCCGAGCAGCTCGTAGTACTCCAGCTCCTCGTTGGCGAAGGCGTCGTGGCACAGCGCGAGGTCGACGTCCTCCGGGCCGAGGCCGGCGTCCTCGTAGGCGGCCGCGGCGGTGTCCCGGGTCATGGAGGCCGGTCCCACCACCGGTCCCAGGAACGTGTGCCCGGGTGAGTACGTCTCGCTGCGCAGGGCCGATGCCACCGGGCGCACGAGGCGCCGGCCCGGCTGGCCGGCCCGCACGACGTCCTCGGCGGCGACGATCACGCACGCTGCGCCGTCGTCGGCCGGGCACGCCATCATGGCCGTGAGCGGCTCGGACACCATGCGGGAGGCCAGCACCTCGTCGACGGTGACCGTGTGGTCCGTCTGCCGGTCGCTCCACGGGCAGCGGGCGCCGTGGTTCCAGTTCTTGGCGGCGATGGCGGCGAAGTGCTCGGGCTTGGTGCCGCGGTCGTGCATGCGGCGCTGGGCCCACAGGGCGAAGTACGCCGCGGGCAGGATCGTGGCGTCGAGCTGGTCCCGGCCGGTGCCCCGCGACCGCCCGCCCCCGCCGCCGGCCATCTCGGTCATCTTGTCGAAGGCGATGGCCATGGCCACCCGGGCCCGGCCCGAGGCCACGGCCCACGCCGCCTCCCGGAAGGCGACGAGCCCGGTGGCCGACGCGTTCTCGACGTGGGTGACCGGCAGGCCGGTGAGGCCGAGCTCCTTCATCGCCCGCACGCCGAGCAGCGAGCCGGGCTGGATGTAGCCGACGAACGCCTCGTCCACGTCGGCCAGGGTCATCCCGGCGTCGTGGAGGGCGGCGAGGCCCGCGTCGCGGGCGAGCTCCGCCGTCGAGCGGGGGCGATGGTTCCCGAAGCGGACGATGCCGCTGCCCGCGATCGCGGTCCCGGCCAGCTTCACGGCTCGGTCCCGTCGATCGGCCGGAAGCGGAAGATCACGACCTCCCGGCCGTCGTCGTCGGTCCGCAGGGTCTCGAGGTCGAGCTCCATCTCGCTGCCGATGCGGAAGTCCCCGGGCCCGCCCATCAGGATCGCCTGGACCCGCGGCCCCTCGGGCAGGTCGACCTGGCCCACCCCGTAGGCGTCGACCCGGGCGTCCTTCTTGGCGAAAAGCGGGACGTGGACGTAGGTCCAGGTCCACAACCGGCCCTGCGGCCCGAGCAGGACGTCCTCGCACCCCTCGGCCAGGCACTTGGCGCACACGAGGCGGCGGGGGAAGAAGTGCTCCCCGCAGGCCGGGCAGCGGCTCCCGAGCAGGCGGGGCGGCTCGGCGGGGTCGTCCGGGACGGTGAAGTAGCCGTCCTCGACGGGGACGCGGGCCATCAGTCCGGATCGCCGAGCGAGAGCGGGCGTCCGGCCCGGGCCTCGGCGGCGACGACGAGGTCGCTCCAGTCGTGGTCGCCGAGGCCGCGTGCGAGGGCATCCGCCAGCACGCTGCTCACGGCGGCGGCCACCGGGGCGGGGATGCCCGACTCGGCGGCGACCTCCTCGACCAGGCGGGCGTCCTTGGCCGCCAGGGTGAGGGTGAACTCGGGGGCCCGGCCGCGGACGCCGATGCCGTCGACCCAGCGGTCGATGAAGAAGTTCGTCGCCCCGCCGGTGCGGACCACGTCGACCGCGGTGCGCAGGTCGAGCCCGGCGGCGGCGGCCAGCGACAGGCCCTCCAGCGAGACCCACGTGCAGGCGTAGGCAAGCAGGCTGTTCACCAGCTTCATGGTGGTGCCCGTCCCGACCGGCCCCAGGTGGAACGTCGCCCTTCCCAGCCGGTCGAGCACCGGGAGGCAGCGGGCGACGGGCTCGTCGTCGCCGCCGACCATGAACACCAGCTTGCGGTTCCGGGCGCCGACGGCGCCGCCGGTCAGCGGCGCCTCGACGAAGTGGTGGCCGGTCGCGGCCAGGGTGGCGGCCAGCGCCCGGTTGCCGGCGGGCGAGGTGGTGGAGAGGTCGAGGAGGATCGCGCCGGCCGGCGCCGCGGTCGCCCACGCCGCCGCCACGCCGGCCACGGCCTCGGGCGTCGGGAGGGACGCGAGCGTGATCTCGCCGGCCGCGGCCACCGCGGCGACGTCGCCCGGGGTCGCGCCCTCGATGGCGGCCACCCGGGCGGGATCGATGTCGGCGACGACCACGTCGTCCCCGTCCGCCACGAGGTTGGCGGCGATGGCGCCCCCGATGTTGCCCAGCCCGATCACCCCGACCCGTGCCACGGCCGGTCACCCTAGCCCGGCCTCTAACACTCGTGTCAGCTATAGAGTCGGCCCGTGCAACACCCGTCGGCCCACGTCGCCGAGCACGGCGACAAGCCCGCCGTCGTGATGGGCACGAGCGGCGAGATCCTGACCTACCGGGAGCTGGAGGACGCGTCGAACCGCGTCGCCCAGCTGCTGCGGGCCCGGGGGCTGCGCACCGGCGACCGGCTGGCCGTGCTGCTCGTCAACGGCCCGGCCTGGTACCCGGTTGTGTGGGGCGCGCTGCGCTCCGGCCTGTACGTGACGCCGGTCAACTTCCACCTGACCGCGGCCGAGGCCGGCTACATCGTCGCCGACTGCGGCGCCCGCGCCCTGGTGGCCGACGCCGGGCTGGCCGACTCGGTGGCCGCCATGGGCGCCGACCTCGGCGGCGTCGACCTCCGCCTCGCCATCGGCGGCGACCTCCCCGGCTTCGAGCCCTACGCCGAGGCCGTGGCGGCCATGGCCGCCGAGCCGATCGGCGACGAGTGCGAGGGCTCCTGGATGCTCTACTCGTCGGGCACGACCGGCCGGCCCAAGGGCGTGAAGCCGCCGCTGCGGGCCGGTCCCCTCGGGGAGCCGCAGGCGTTCTCCCGGCTGCTCGTCGGGCTCTACGGGTTCTCGGAGTCGACCGTCTACCTGAGCCCCGCGCCGCTGTACCACGCCGCCCCGGCGGGGTGGACGACGATGACCCAGCGCCTCGGCGGCACCGCCGTCGTCATGGAGCGCTTCGACGCCGAGGAGTGGCTGGCCCTGGTCGAGCGGCACCGGGCCACCCACTCCCAGCTGGTCCCCACCCACCTCGTCCGGCTGCTCAAGCTGCCCGAGGACGTGCGCCGCCGCTACGACCTGTCGAGCCTGGAGCTGGTCGTGCACGCGGCCGCG